>DMDX01000020.1:0-258 GCA_003451355.1 Cryomorphaceae bacterium | reverse complement strand
CGGTGCGCAAGGACATTTTGAGTGCGGACGAAAAAAAGTTGGCGCTGCGCAATGCACTTCGCTATTTTGATCCCCGCCACCACGAGGTTTTGGCACCTGAATTCGCTGACGAACTCCGCCGCTACGGACGCATTTACATGCACCGCTTTCGCCCCACCTATGCGATGCACGCCCGGCCGATTGGCGAATACCCCGCCCGCACGCCACAGGCAGCGGCCATCATGCTGATGATCCAAAACAACCTGGATCCGGCGGTGG
>DMDX01000063.1 GCA_003451355.1 Cryomorphaceae bacterium | reverse complement strand
AGCGGGCCTTGTGGGTGCTCCATCACGGGCAATCCAGCTCGAAAAATGCGGGCAGAATGCGGTCCGTGGAGGACGTGCTCGCTACCGTTTGACGTTAGCCAGCTTCCTTCGCGCAGACCGACCACTGGCTGGGGATTAAAGGCGTGGAATTCGGCGATGCGCTGATCCCGCGTTTCACCCATGTGCGTTCTGCCCTCGACGGGGTCGATGTAGTGCGGATTGAGGTTGAACGGAATCCAACCCATGGCGTCAAGTGTGGGAACTTCGACGACGGGCATGTCGTTGGTGGTTCCGATGCTCAATCCGGCGATGTTGATGCCGGCGCTGCTGCCCATGTAGGGGGTTCCGGAACGAACGCTGGCGTCGAGCAGCGGTTCCAATCCAGTTTCACGAAGGCTGCGGCGAAGGACAAAGGTGTTTCCGCCCCCCACAAACCAACCTTCGGCGGCAGAAGCTGCTTCGGCAACGGACGAGAATTCGTGGACGCCGCGCACCGTAATTCCGGCTTCAGCCATCACTGCTTTGGGGCGGGCGGTGTAGTCGTCCCAACTCATGCCTCCGGGGCGCGCGTACGGAACAAACACAACGAGGCGTCCCGCAAACAGACGCGACCACTCGTCGCGGAGGTAGCTCAAGTAGGGTGCTCCATGCACGGTGGAGGTCGACGCGAGGAGGAGGTTCACTTTTTGCGTCGCTTTTTGGTCGAAGTGTTCACCATGGTTTCGTCCAAGGCGGGGTCAGCAAAGCGGCCGTAGACCAGTTCGTTGACGCCTTCGCGCTGCTCGGTCCATACCGCGTGAACATCGCCGTTTCGGGCAGCGATGCCCGAATAGTCTCCAAAGAATCGCTTGGGCGTGGGGGTGAAGGGCGTACTAAGGGCTGTGGCAGACCACGAGGTTCCGCCATCGTCCGAACGGTGAACCCATGCTTGGGTGCGCATCGAAGCGGTTTGGCCGTAGGCCAGCACGTGAAGGGCACCGTTAGAGGCGTCGATGGCAAACCACGGCATAAAATGGTGGCGAATGCTGTCGGGGACGGGTAGGCGGGAAGGCTGGCTCCAGTTTTCACCTCGGTCGGTCGAACTGGCATGGCTCACCCAAGACCCGGTAGAGTCCTGTTCTCCAAAAATTAGGTGCCAGGTTCCGTTGGGGGCAAAGTACGAAATCGGCATGCCGTTGGCGCGTCCAAGGGCCGGAATCTCGTGGGCCCACCCACCTTGCTGCACGGCGATGGGGCGGTCGACGGGCATCCACGTCATGGCGCCGTCGTCGTCAGAGCGGTTCATCCAAACCGTGTCGCGGTAGGACCAGACTACGGCCACTCCGCCCGTGGGGTCGGCCACGGGTATGGCACCTTCGGGCGTTTCATCGCCGTCGAGGCAGTTTCCTTCTTGGCGCGAAACCGTAATGGCAGGAGACCAGGTCTCGCCGCGGTCGTAGGACTGGCTGAATCGAATTCGCGATTTGAACTCGGGTTCGGTGCGGCCGTACGCATCGAACTCGGTCCACGACACGTTGAGGGTGCCTGAGGCTTGGTCAATGGCGATTCCTTCTTTGTCTTGGTCTTTGGGCGGATTGTGGCCGATGCCTGCCCCATCCGACCAGGTCTTGCCTTGGTCGTCGCTCCACTGTATCACGATGCGGTCCAGCCAGGTTTCGCCGGCGCGACCTTGGCCGCTTGGGTCGGCTAAGTGCAAGTAGTAGAGGCGACCTTGGTAGTCGTGCGCTAATATGGGGTCTCCGTACACGCCCATGCTGGACGTAAGTGCAATACCACGGTCCCAAGCAGTGGGAGCTCCGTTCAAAGAGTTGCGGTGCAACTGGTTGAGCACGTTGCCGAGGTACACGCCCTTGCCGTTGGGGTCCAGTGCGACAGAAGGTTCGCAGGCCCAGTTTTCACGGCCTTCGGCCGCAGTGATTCGGGTAACCGTCCACTGTGCCTGTCCTGAGGCCCATAGGCTTGAGGCCAACGCAAATGCGGCCGCTAAATGTTTCGCTTCCATAGTAGTTGGGTTCCGGGAATGATTCCGAGTGCAGCCGACCGGCCGCCTGCAATTTCGAGCACAAACTTCGCGGGGCCTTCTGAAGGCAGCGGAGTCTCGTTCAGTGGTTGGGTATTTGCTTGAATGCTTACCACCCGCCCGTCGGAGCTGATGTAAATGATGTCCAGCGGCACGTAGGTGTTGCGCATCCAAAAGCTCTGAAACCGCTCTTCGGGCATGATGAACAGCATGCCGGTTCCTTCGGGGACACTGCGGCGAAACATCATCCCTTGCACGGTTTCAGCCGTGGATTCGGCCAATTCGAGTCGAAACGCCGCAAGTGTATCACCGTTTTCGGCCACAAAGGCACCCACGCCTTCTTCGGTAAACTGCGGCTCAAAGTCGGTCGTCACATTACTGCGCTTGGGTTTTGGTGCGGAATCCAAACCAACCCACGGTCCAATCACGGGGATCAAGAGCCCCAAAATTGCGACGACCACAAGGGCGCCGCCAATGCGCACAACGAGTGTTCGGTTCATGCTTCTGCTTTTTTGCGGGCGCTTCGAATCCACAGGTACATTCCAGCGACTACGAGCGGAATACTCAGCCATTGCCCCATATTCAAGTCCATGCCAGCTTCAAAATCCTTTTGGTTGGCTTTGACAAACTCCACTACAAATCGGAATCCAAAAACCAGCACCAAGAACGCCCCAAAAATTTGGCCTTCACGCGCCGCTGCCCCCAGCGCAAAGAGCCATAAAAGCAGCACGTAAATCAGCGCGTAGGCCAGTGCCTCGTACAGTTGGCTCGGTGCGCGCGGAATTCCGTACGCCGTCAGCACAAAGTAGCCATCTTTTTCTTGAACAAGCTGATCCTGTGGCAGATAAAGGTGGCGGTTGTCGGCATTCTGACGATTGACCAGCGGCTCAAGGTAGAGTTCAACCATCGATTGAACTTGATCGAGGCTCGCTGTTTCAGTTGGGGTGAACCGCAGCTCGTATTCGGGCAGGCGCAGGCTGTCGGTCTCGAGGTAGTTGCCTGTCGCGGCATAGTCCACGGCGGCGACATCCCGCTCAAAGTAGCGTTCGATGTAGTCGGTGATGGGGCGCACAAACACGGTTTCGACTGCGGAATTTTGGGGCTGACCGTAAATTTCACTGTTGGTGAAGTTTCCGAGGCGAATGAACGCACCCGCTAGAGCAACGGTGATTACGACGCGGTCGAGCATCCAAAGCGGAGTTTTACCAATGGGCTTGAGGTATTTGCGGCCAAACCACAGCATGGCAATAACTATTGCGATGGCGGCTCCGTGCGAGGCAAGTCCGCCCTTCCATGGCATAAAGATCTCGGCGACGTGCTCGCGGTAGTAGCCCCAGTCGTAGAAAAAAACGTGGCCAAAGCGCGCACCCAGAACAGTCGCCACCACCATGGTTGAGAGCAAGGCGTCGAGGATTTTGAGGTCTACGCCCTCTTTGATGAAGACCTTTTTCATCCATTGGTAGCCCAAAAAGAAGCCCAAAAAGAAGAAGACTTGGTAGTAGCGAATGAATAGTGGGCCGAGTTCGATTCCGCGGTCGGCAACCCAAGTGATGGTAGCTAGCATGGCCTAAAGTTAGGAGTTCTCGCTTAGGCGTTGGGTGCCTTTTCGCACTTTTTCGGAACGGGGTCCATTCCCGAGGTTCCCCAGGGGTGGCAACGGCTCAATCGCTTGAGCGAAAGCCACGATCCGGTCCACGGACCCCATTCTTTGATGGCTTCTCCCGCATAAGTGGAGCAGGTCGGGTAGTGCCGGCAGCTCGGAGGGGTAAGGGGTGAGATGACGAACTTATACAGTCCGATCAGTGCGAGCATGGGCGTTGAAACCGCCCACAGTAGCAATTTGATCATTCGACCCGAAAGCTGCTGCCTTCAGGACCGTCCTGAACGACAATTCCGCCTTGAGCCAGCGCATCGCGTAGGGCGTCACTTGTGGACCAATCCTTGGATTCGCGCGCTTTGCGGCGCACGTCGAGTACGATCGACATGGCGGCATCCAATGCTTTTTGGTACTTGCCCGACCCGGATTGATGTTCGGGAGCCAGCCCAAGCACGTCAAACATCCATGTGTTCATGGCGTTGAGTAATTCGGCTGCGCCGGCGCGCCCAAGGATATTCGGATCTTTTTGGTCGGCCGTAATCGCTTTCGCGGCGTCAAAAAGGTGGGCAATGAGCACGGGGCTGTTGAGGTCCTGGTTCATTGCTTCTGAACATTGTGCATTCCACTCGGCCACATTCCAGGTGCCACGGTCGGGACCTTGGGCTGGGCGCTGGGCAAGTGCCTCAATGCTCGCAAGAAGGCGGTAGTAGCCTTTTTCAGCGGCCTGCAGGGCGGAATCGCTAAAGTCCAGCACACTCCGGTAGTGGGCTTGGTGAATGAAGAAGCGCACCGCTCCCGGCGTGTACGACTTGCTGAGGTGGGGACTTTCGCCGGTGAGTAGGTCGCGCGGGTCTAAGGTGTTTCCGGTGGACTTGGCCATGCGCTTGCCGTTCAGCGTCAGCATGTTGGCATGAAGCCAGTAGCGCGCTCCACCGTGCCCCGTGGCCCCTTTGTTTTGGGCGATTTCGCATTCGTGGTGCGGGAACTTCAAGTCCATTCCGCCCCCGTGGATGTCAAACTCCTCGCCGAGGTATTTGGTACTCATGGCAGAGCACTCGAGGTGCCAACCGGGGAAGCCTTCGCTCCAAGGGGACGGCCAGCGCATGATGTGCTCGGGCGAGGCCTTCTTCCAAAGGGCAAAGTCGAGCGGGTGGCGCTTGTCTTGCTGGCCGTCGAGGTCGCGGGTTCCGGACTCCAGGTCTTCGATGCTGCGGCCAGAAAGCTCGCCGTAGGGGTACTTCTCGAGGTAGGTTCCGATGCTGAAGTAGACGCTGCCGTTGGCCTCGTACGCGTAGTCGTCCGCAATAAGCTTTTTGATCATCTCGATCTGCTCGACGATGTGTCCGGTGGCGGTGGGTTCAATCGACGGCGGAAGCGCGTTGTACGCCTGCATCACGTTTCTGAATCCCACGGTGTAGCGCTGCACGATCTCCATGGGCTCGAGCTGTTCGAGGCGCGCCTTTTTGGCGATTTTGTCTTCGCCTACATCGGAATCGCTCTCGAGGTGACCCGCGTCGGTAATGTTGCGCACGTAGCGCACTTTGTAGCCAAGGTGCTTGAGGTAGCGAAAGAGCAGGTCGAAACTCAAAAACGTGCGTGTGTTTCCCAAGTGCACGTCGCTGTACACGGTAGGACCACACACGTACATTCCTACGTTCGGTGCATGAATCGGCTCAAAGGGGCGAAGTTCGCCCGTTAGACTGTCGTACAGGGTCAAATTACTCATGTGTGCGGACTGTCGCCAAACGTAGTTTGCGTTTGAATGTAGGCCAAAAATTCGGTGCGGAGCCCTTCTTCGGCCAAAAATCGCCCTCCGTACTCGGCGGTAACCGTGCTGGAGTGTACGTCGCGGATTCCGCGCGCATTGACGCACAAGTGCTTGGCGTCAATCATCACGGCCACATCGTCGGTGCCCAAGGCTTTGGTCAGCGACTCCGCGATTTGACGAGTGAGGCGCTCTTGAACCTGGGGACGCTTAGCGTAAAAGTCCACGATTCGGTTCATCTTACTCAGGCCAATGACGCGGTCTTTGCTCAGGTAGGCGATGTGTGCACGACCTACGATCGGCATTAAGTGGTGCTCGCAGGTCGAGTAGACCACAATGTTCTTTTCGACGAGCATCTCGCCGTAGTGGTAGTTATTCTCAAACGTGTTGAGGTCGGGAGCCTTGTCGGGGTGAAGTCCGCCAAATGTCTCTTTGACAAACATCTTCGCCACGCGCTTAGGGGTGCCGCGCAAACTGTCGTCTTCGAGGTCCAAACCAAGGGTGTCGAGGATTCCGCGAACGTGGGCTTCGATGCGCGCGATTTTCTCGTCGTCGCTGAGTAAAAAGGCATCCGGACGCACCGGAGTGTGCACGCTCGAACTTGTGTGGTCGGGGTCGTGAGATTTCATGCGAGCAAAGGTACAAGGGCTTTGCGCGGAAAACGGTACTTTTGCGCCCATGAATCATGCTGTTGTCATCGCAGGAACCGGATCGGTTCTGCCCGAAGTAGTTGTTCCGAATTCCGCCTTTTTGCAGAATGAGTTTATGGACGACAACGGGAATACGTTTCCCAATCCCAATGAGGTAATCATCCAAAAGTTTCAGCAAATCACCGAGATTGAGGAGCGGCGTTACGTACGTCCCGACCAAAATTCCTCGGACATCGGAGCTGAAGCCGCGGTGAAGGCGCTTGCCGACGCGGGCTGGAATGCCGAAGATCTTGACCTTTTGATTGTCGGTCAGAATTTCGGAGACATCGATGCCGGAACGCGCCGGATTGACCAGATGCCTTCGATTGCGTCTCGGGTAAAAGCAAAGTTGGGCATCGCAAATCCCAACACGGTGGCTTTTGACATTTTGGCCGGTTGCCCCGGATGGATTCAAGGTGTGCTGGTGGCCAACGCATACATGCAGGCGGGAATGGCCAAAAAGGCTTTGGTCGTCGGTACCGAAACGTTGTCGCGCATCGTAGACCACCACGACCGTGACTCCATGATTTTTGCTGACGGAGCCGCCGCTGCGTGCTTTGAAATTCGAACGGGAAGTGGAGATTCCGGGATATTAGGATCTTCATCAGTCAGTTACACCAAAGACGAGGCGTACTACTTAAAGTCCTTGCCCTCGGTGAATCCTGCGAGTGACCCCAATGATCGCCTCATTCGTATGAAGGGCCGCAAGATTTATGAATTTGCGCTGAAGTACGTTCCGGACGCCATGAAGGCCGCCCTCGACAACGCAGGAGTGCACCTTAAAGACGTCAAAAAGATCTTTATGCACCAGGCTAATGCCAAGTTGGACCACGGTGTCGGCGAGCGCCTCTACAAGCTCTATGGCCTTGAAGCCGACTTGGACGCCGTAATGCCCATGTCCATCCAGTGGATGGGCAATAGCTCGGTAGCCACGGTTCCGACATTGCTCGATCTTGTTCTCCATGAGCAGTACCAAGGCCATGAGGTGCATCCGGGCGACATCGTGCTCTTTGCGAGCGTAGGTGCCGGCATGAACATCAACGCCTTCGTGTACCGATTCTAATTCGGAACCTTCGGATTACACAAAAAAAGGGCGGCCCCGTGAAGGGCCGCCCTTTGTTTTTAGTACGCAATCAGCTTACCACGCTGCACTCTGATTCATGAGTGCGGCCAGGCGCTTCTCTACGTCGGCGAGTTGGTCGGCCACGACGCGGCGCTGGTCCTTCATGGTCTGGGTGGGCTCTGAACGAATCGAGTACGAACCCCATGTGGCCGAACTCAATCGGTCGCGCAGACCTGGAAGCGTTTCGAATTCCTTCCCGGCAATCAACTCGTCTCCGTTCAATACCATGTTGAGCGTACGCCACTCAGCACGCGCTGCGGTAACCTCTCCGCGCAGTGTGGCCGGGGTGGCTACGCCGTAGCCCACCAACTTGTCGGCACGCTCGAGTCGAGCCTCTACTTCATCCATTTGGCGCCCCACTTTATCCATTCGGAGCTGCAAGGCATCCAAAGACTTTTGAAGTGCCACGAGTTCGGCGGGCTTTTCAGCTGGAAGACTCAGGTTGTTGAGGTAGGTCACCGCAAACGTGCTTGGCTTGGTCAAGGTGTCAATGCTGCTGCCGTGGATACCAACCAGCTGGATGCTGTAGGTGCCCGCAGGAGCCATGTACGAACCCCGATCGGGCGACGCACTGCGCGCAACCTTTCCGTCCCAAGTCGTGCGTTTGAGGCCGTTGCTGTACTTCGCTTGAATTATGCGCACGACCGAACCGTTACTGCTGCGAATGACTAGTGCGAGGTAGGGTTTGTCCTCATTTCCCTCAGCTCGAATGGCGTCTTTAGATGGGTAGCTCGGGGTCTTTTTATCGGCTTCCTCGCGCTGCTCCTTCAGTGTTTTTGGTGCGTTCTTCACCCAGTAGGTGAACGTGGCGCCCACCTTGGGATTGTCGGCCATGTAGTAGCTCGCTCCGAGGAATCCCGCACCGCCGTATCCCAAGGGAGAAGCCTCGTGGTACAGAACGGCAGGCTTAATCGGCAGTATGATAGCATCGTTCTTTTTGATGTCCTTTTTGATTTCGCGCAACGGGCTGTAGTCGTCAAGTACGTAAAAACCACGTCCGAAGGTTGCCAGCACGAGGTCGTCTTCGCGCTGCTGAATAGCGATGTCGCGCACCGCTACGGTCGGCAGGCCTTTTTTGAGCTCGGTCCACGTCACGCCCGCGTCGGTGCTGGTGAACGCCCCGAATTCGGTTCCGACAAACAGCAGATTCGCATCAATATGGTCTTCAGCGAGTACGTATGCGGAACCTCGCTGCGGTAACCCCGCACTGATCGCCTCCCACGTCTTGCCGCGGTTTTTGGTCACGAGTACGTACGGCTTGAAATCACCGTTTTTGTGGTTGTTGAACACCACGTACAGTACATCTGCGGAATGCTGCGACCACTTGACGTCGTTCACGTACGTCAGGTCGGGAATTCCTGGAAGCTTGTCGAGCTTCGTCCAGTTCGCGCCGCCATCACTTGATATATGGACAAGGCCGTCGTCGGTTCCCACGGCCAAAAGACCCTTGGTTTTGGGAGATTCATGCAGCGCAGTGATGTTGCCGTACATCGAGGTGCTCTGCTTGTAGGCGATGGCGTCGAGGCCCTGAATCTTGCCCATCACCGCAATCTGGTGGCGGTCGAGTTGGCGCGACAAATCACCAGATATACTCGTCCACGAATTGCCGCGGTCGGTGCTCTTGAACACGACATTGGCGGCGAAGTACAGTGTCTTGCTGTCGTGCGGACTGATGAGAAGGGGGGCATCCCAGTTCCAGCGCCATGCTTTGCCGTTAACCGGTTCGATGGGCTTGATGTTGACGCCTTCGCCGGATTTTTTGTCAAATCGCTGGAGTCCGCCGTACTGTGCTTGGGCGTAGACAATGTTGGGGTCAGTGGGGTCTACTTGAGATTCAAATCCGTCGCCCGTTTGGGTCACGTACCAATCGCTGTTGACGATGCCGCGGTCGTTGACGGTCTGGCTTGGGCCTCCGAGTGAGAAGTTGTCCTGGGTTCCGCCGTAAATGCCGTAAAATGGTTCGGCATTGTCCACCGCCACTCGGTAGAATTGGGTAATTGGCAAGTTGTCTTTGTAGTGCCAGGTCGACGCGTGGTCCCAGGTTTCGTACACTCCACCATCGCAGCCCATGATGAGGTGCTTGGGGTTGCTGGGATCTTGCCAAAACGCGTGGTTGTCGACGTGCTTGTTTTTTTCGCCAAGGCGCTTAAAGGTGGCTCCGCCGTCCTCAGACCACTGGGCGTAGGTGTCCATGCTGTACACCGCATCGGCGTCGTGCTTGGATACAATCAGCTCGACGTAGTAGTTGCCCGAAGTGGCGTGGTCGCTGCGCTTGCTGTAGGACGCACCTCGGTTGGTGCTGCGGTAGGTTCCGTGCCCCTCGATCATGAGGTAGTGCACGTCTGGATTGACGGGCGAAATGGCGAGGCTAAGTCGGCCTTTGTCTCCGCCCGGAATTCCACTCTTAACTTCTGTCCAGGTTTCGCCACCGTCTTCGGACTTCCACAGGCCGGATTCGGGTCCGCCTGAAATGTATGTATGCACGTGGCGACGGCGTTGGTGGGCCGTGGCAAACAGGATGTTGGGGTTGCGCGGATCGAGGTGCACCTCGTTGAATCCGGTGTGGTCGGACACCTGCAGCACGCGGCGCCAGGTCTTGCCACCGTCTGTGGTTTTGTAGATTCCGCGCTCACCACCGCTGCTCCACAAGGGGCCGTAGGCGGCCACCCACACGATGTTGCTGTTTTTAGGGTGCACCGCAATCATGCCGATGTGCTCCGAGGCCTTGAGGCCCATGTTGGTCCAGCTTGCGCCTCCGTCCGTGGACTTGTAGACCCCGTCGCCGTAGGCTACCGAGCGCTGGTTGTTGTTTTCTCCGGAACCCACCCACACCGTGTGCGGGTTGTTAGGGTCAAGGGTGATGCACCCGATGGAGTAGGAGCCTTGGTCGTCGAACAAGGGTTCGAACGTCACGCCGTGGTTGGTGGTCTTCCAGACTCCGCCCGAAGCGGCTGCGACGTACCACTCGTCGGCGTTGGTCGGATGTACGGCGAGGTCCGAAACCCGGCCACTCGTGAGGGCGGGTCCGACGCTGCGAAAGGCCAGTGCGTCAAGCTTTTGGGCCTGCATTGCGGCCGGAAGTGCCGCAACCGCGGCGATCCAAAGTAGGTGCTTCATTCCCCGAAAATACGCCACGAAGGGCTTTGGGGAAGCAGTCTAGAATCGCGCTCGGTACGTCACCGTGCCGCGCTGGTGGTTAGCGCCTAGGTCCCAAGATTGGCCATCGCCGGGATTTTGGATGCTCCCCGACGCGCGAAGGGCATTATAGGCAAGGTCTACACCCCAATCGCGCTCTTGGTATCCGAGGCCGAGTCCCAGCATTTGGTAGCTGCTGTGGTCGTCAAAATCGGTTCCGGACTCGGACCATTGTACCCCTCCGCGGGCCGTCCAGGCTTCGGTCAGTCGGTATTCGCCTCCGAGGCGGAACTGCTGGTGGGCACGGAGCTCGTCGGCCATTTGGCGACCGAGGTCGTAGTAGTTCAACGGACTGCTGATCAACGCATCCACCTTGGAATGGTAGACCCACACGGCAGATACTGCGGCCTTGGTTCCGAGTGTCTGGGCAAGGCCAAATTGCACGACTGTGGGAAGCTGGTAGCGAAACTCCTGATCGTCGTAGAGTTCAAACGCGGTGAGGTTGGTTTCGGAGCTGTTGGCCTCAGGGGTAACCCTGTTGCGGTAGTCCCACTGCACCAAGGCCGTCGACGCGGGCTGCACCGCCGCGCTGAACCTAAGTCCGTCCGTCAACTGGGCAGCGACGCCAAAGCGAATGTTCCACTGGCCCCAACGGGTGCTGTCCACCACGGTTTTCTGGTAGGCCTTGGTGACGCCACTTGGGTTGAATCCCGACTCGGTCATCGTAAAGCGTTCTTGCGCACGCCCGTCGCGCCGCTCGATCCGCACGCCGAGCGAAAATTTTTCGCTTTTAATGGCGAACGGAACCGACCACGACGTGATCGACTGCTCACGTGCAAAACGCACCTGCCGGTAGGTAGGCACTCCGTCGGCGTAGGCGGTGTACTGGTTGCCAGCGCCAACTTCAGTGAGGTAGCCCATGTAGGCTACGTATGCGTCGTACTGTCCGTTGGCCAAAAGCTGTTCAGGGCTGAATCCGTTGGATTGTTCCATCCAACCGGCCACCGCTGAGGTTTGGGGGTTTTGGTCTGAAGTAATCCAGAAGTTGGGAAACCAGGCGTCGCGCTGGTAGGCCAGTCCCACAGACAGACGGGCTTTGCTGTTGAGGCGCCAGGCACCGGTCATGTAGGCCTGGCCGAGTCCCAGTCCTTGGCTCCTAAGGTCGGTTTGGTCGGCCCGGACGTGGGCGCTGAATTCGGTTCCGCCAAACGTCGAAGAATTCATGAGGGCAGGGTTCTCAATACTCGAGCTGCCGTCGCCGCCCATCGCAGCGAGTGCGCCTGCAGACCCGTTGTAGCGGGCCGTGCCAAAGCGGTGTCCGCGCTGCATCCATACCGCGCTGAGGGTGGATTGGGCACAAAGCGACAGGCTGCCCGCGGTGAGCAGGGCTATGGTGATGGAGGTTTTCATAGATCAGGCGTTTAGGGGCGGCGCGGGCTCCTGCTAGGCGAAGGGCTGCTGCGCTGCGGCGTGGGATTACTCCGAGGAGTCGACGGTTGGCGGAACTCAGGTTGACGCTGAGCAGGTTCGGTACGTCGCACTTCGGGTTGGCGCTGGGGCGGCTCTGGTTTTTTGGCTTCCGGCGTGCGGACCTCTGGCTGGCGCTGCGCGGGAGCGGGCTTGCGGACCTCAGGCTGGCGCGTTTCAGGATTGCGAACTTCGGGCTGGCGCATGGCAGGTGGGGTGCTACCCTGAGGTTCGCGGGGGCTCGTGCTCGGGCGAACGGGAGCGTTGCCGCGGGTCGGCGTATCGTCACTAATGGTCCCTGGACGGTTACTGCCGCTGGGTCTCGTTGGAAAAGTTTCCAGGCCGCGCTCAGCTTCGACCACTTTGGGGCGATTTTGGTCGACGCTTCCTCCGCCCGGATTGTTGGTCACCACGGGTCGACGGTAGGGGGTGCTACCTGAATTGATTTGCTGGCGACGGATGTCGCTGTCTGGGGTGGGGTCCACGGTTCCGGAACCAGATCCGCCACCGGGCTGAGTCCAGCCGCCACCGGGGCGATTCCAGCGGTCGTAGCGGTTGTTCCAACCGTTGTAACCACCGTATCCGTAGTAGGGATTCCAGCCGTAGCCGCCGTACCAAGGGTCGTTCCAGCCGTAGCCGCCGTACCAGGGGTCGTTCCA
>DMDX01000095.1:252-8318 GCA_003451355.1 Cryomorphaceae bacterium | reverse complement strand
CCCTTGCCTTCTTTCACCTTGGCAACGATTACCGAGCCTTCGAGGCCCGCGTTACCTACGATGACGCGAAGGGGCTCTTCGATTGCACGTGCGATGATCTTGATACCGGTCGTCTCGTCGAAGTTGACCCCTTCTAGATTTGCAAGCGCTTCGGTGGCGCGCACCAGTGCGACGCCTCCGCCCGGAACAATACCCTCTTCAATGGCTGCGCGGGTAGCTGCAAGTGCATCGTCGACGCGGTCCTTCTTCTCTTTCATCTCAACTTCAGAGGCGGCACCCACGTAGAGCACAGCTACGCCACCGGCCAACTTGGCAAGGCGCTCCTGGAGCTTCTCGCGGTCGTAGTCGCTGGTCGTTGTTTCGATTTGAGCCTTGATTTGGTGCACTCGACCTTGAATGTCTTCAGTACTACCCGCACCATTTACGATGGTGGTATTGTCCTTATCGATTGTGATTTTCTCAGCGGTCCCGAGCATATCCATCGTGGCGTTCTCAAGCTTAAAACCGCGCTCCTCACTGATCAGCGTACCGCCGGTAAGAATGGCGATGTCTTCGAGCATGGCCTTGCGGCGGTCTCCGAATCCTGGAGCTTTTACAGCTGCAATCTTCAGGGCTCCGCGGATCTTGTTGACCACAAGGGTTCCGAGTGCTTCGCCGTCTACGTCTTCAGCGATGATGAGCAAAGGCTTTCCGGTCTGAGCTACGGGCTCGAGCACGGGAAGCAGTTCCTTCATGCTGCTGATTTTCTTGTCGTAGATCAAGATAAATGGGTGATCTAGATCAGCCACCATCTTCTCGGTATTGGTTACGAAGTAGGCCGAAAGGTATCCGCGGTCAAACTGCATACCCTCAACGACGTCGACGTAGGTTTCGGTTCCCTTGGCTTCTTCGACGGTGATTACACCCTCTTTTTTTACCTTGGCCATGGCCTGAGCAATCAATGCACCAATTGCGGGGTCATTGTTAGCCGAAATCGTAGCAACCTGCTCCACCTTTTGGTTGTTGTCACCCACCTCTTGCGACTGGCTGCGCAAGTTTTCAACGACAACTGCAACGGCCTTGTCGATTCCGCGCTTAAGGTCCATCGGGTTGGCACCCGCAGCTACGTTCTTGTGGCCTTGACTGATAATCGCTTGCGCAAGGACAGTGGCAGTGGTCGTTCCGTCGCCGGCGATATCCGCAGTCTTGCTCGCAACCTCTTTCACCATCTGGGCGCCGAGGTTTTGAATTTTGTCTTCGAGCGTAATTTCTTTGGCAACAGTCACGCCGTCCTTGGTCACTTGAGGGGGGCCAAATGACTTCTCAATGATTACGTTGCGGCCTTTGGGGCCGAGGGTAACCTTAACCGCATTGGCTAGGGCATCAACGCCAGCGCGCATTCCGTCGCGGGCGGCCACATCAAACTTGATATCTTTTGCACTCATGGTTTATTCGTATTAAATAATTGCTAAAATGTCGGACTCACGCATGATCAAAAAGTCTGTGCCTTCGTACTTAATTTCGGAACCGGCGTACTTCGCGTACAGCACCGTGTCCCCAACTTTAACGGTCATCGGCTCATCTTTTTTGCCGTTGCCTACCGCGCGAACGATTCCGCGCTGGGGCTTCTCTTGTGCGGTGTCGGGGATGATGATGCCCGACGCCGTCTTGGTCTCTGCCGCCGCGGGCTCAACAATTACGCGGTCAGCCAGCGGACGAATGGTCAAATCAGCCATAGTGTCTATTCTAGTTTGGTTATTCGTAGTTACGAACCCCTCTTCGGAGTTCGCACCACACGGTGCACAGGTCGTGCCACGTGTATAAAAGCACAAAGGGCGCGACATAATGTCAGCGCCCTTGCGAATTTTTGTCAGAAGTGGAATTACTCTGCCGACATAGGAAGGTCGGTAACCGAAGGCTGGGCTGGGGTTTGAACAGGAGCCTGTGGCGCATCGTCGAGCACTTCTTCCATGGCAGATTCCGGAGCCGAAGTAGAGGCCGCACCAGGATTAAGCATGTTTACCAAAAGCACCAGCGCGAAGAGTGCAATCGCTAATGCCCACGTTGCGCGCTCCAAAAAATCCGCGGTACGCTTGACACCGCCCATCATTGAGGTCGCGCCGCCACCGAAGCTCGCGCCCATGCCCGAACTTTTAGGGCTTTGAACGAGCACCACCAGCATGAGCAGGATGCTGACTACGGCGATAAGAATCATAAACAACGAAGTCATAGTCTTCTAATTTATTTGGTTTTAAGCGCTTCAATGCGGGCGGCAAATATCGAACTTTTCTCGGGAACTCGGAGCTTTAAAATTTCATAGGCCTGAATTGCCTTGGCGACGTGCCCCTGTTCGGCATACATGCGGGCCAATGTCTCTGTCACAAGGCCGGTCACCTGCGCGTCGGGCTCTGTGCGGACTACCGGTGAAGGAGCGTCTTTTGCCATTTTACTAATCCGAGGGTTTACGGAGAGAAACTGGTCAATGAGCTCTTCTCCTTTGGAGATATGAGACGCCTCGAGGTTGACAACGAATTGCGCAAAGGGGCTAAGGATTGTTGGCGAGGTTGGCAGGGTTGGCGAGGTTTGCTCGTTCGCTACTTGGCTCGCTTGTGCAGTCTGTTGCTTTGGCTTTTTCGCTTTAGGTTGTGAAGTGCGCGCAGCAGGCGCAACAGGTTTAGGTTCCGGCGTTGGGACCACTGGCTCAGGTACGGCCTGCACTGGCTCAACCTTGGGCAAAACCACAGCAACTGGCTCAACCTTGGGCGCGCTTGGCGCAGAACCAAATCCAAGCCCGGCCAGCTGGGCACGAGCAGCTCGAGCGCGGAGAATTTGTTCGCGCACTCGTTCTGGCAATGCATCCAAATTCAATGTGGCCGCATTAGTGGCCTTGGGTTCGGGGCGTGTAGCTGGCTCTCTTTCAGCTGTCGCTAGTTCCTCGTTACTCGCTACTTGCGGTTCCTCGTTACTGGTTTCTTGTGGTTCCTCGGTACTCGTTTCTTGTGGCTCTTGATCCAAAACCCCTGGTGATTCAACAGAAACCCGAAACGAGTCACTAGAAACCGGAGAAACCAGAGACAAGTCACTAGAAACCGGTTCACCAGAAACTGCTTCGCTCGCAACGGCTTCGCGTGAAGCCACCGGCTGCAATGGTTCTTCAACCCAAGCCATCAAGGCTTCTCGGTCGGGGCTCAGGGCCGCGCAACGGTGCAGGACTTGAGTGAACTGGGGAGATTCCGCTTTTTGGACTGAACGCAAGTAGAGCCACCAAAGTGGAACCGCGGCCGGGTTGGCCTCAACAAGAGTTGCGAGCCAGGGCATGTCTGACGCCGAAACTCGGGAGGGATCCACCCAAAGGGCCTCTATGCGTTGTACGTCTGCGGCTACCATTGAACGAGGGCTCGGTTAAAGATTTTGTCGCTCAACTCACTCACCATTTCTTCGACGAGGGCGTCCTCGACACTGCGCAGGTCGGTGGACGCGGGGAAGTTCCGAAATGCCGAAAAACGCTGGGTAAAGGATTTTTTGTCGTCGAGTGTATTCACGAACTCGACTTCGACACTCATGCTCAGGCGGCTTTGCGCTACTTGGTCGTTGGCGGCAGGGGCCTCAGAGCGGACGCTGTACTCGACGATGGCTCCGCCAAACTGCAGGTCGCCGTCGCGCCCCACTAGCGAGAGCGGAGTCTGGCGCACCATCACCGACTGAAGCTCAGTGGTGAAGCGCTGGGCGAGCATCGGATTTACGAGGTCCGAAGTGTTTCCAAAGGCAGTAACGCTCAGTGTTTTGGCGTTGCCCACGTCACCTCCCGTAAATGAGTACCCCCCCTTGCACGAAATGACGAGCAGCGCCGAAGTAATTAATGTGCACAGAAACGCTCGAGACATGTTCATTCGAGACCGAATTGCTTGATTTTACGGTACAGCGTGCGCTCACTAATTCCGAGTTCAGAAGCGGCGATTTTTCTGCGCCCATGGTGACGTTCCAAGACGCGGCGAATGGTTTCGAGCTCTAAGTCCAGCAGTGAGAGGCGTTCGTTGGGCTCTACGGCTGAATCGACGTCCAAGGTTTCCTCTTCGTCATCCTGAGGCAGATCCATGTACCTCGAAACCTCAGGTGCCGCACTTGATTCATTGGTGCGAAGCACCGGCAACGAAGAATCTTGGTTCGAAGCCGATGGCGCTTGAAACGAGGCTCCGGCCAATCCTGAAACCACCTGCTTGAGGTTGTTGAGGTCGTTGCGCATGTCGAACAAGACCTTGTACAGAATTTCGCGCTCAGTGTGAAACTCAGACTGCGAAAGGGCATCGTCGCGACGGGCAGGAACGCTGCGGCGGTCAATCTCAGGAATGTACTGGCGCAGCACCTCGGCGTTGATTTCGCGATCGCTCTCTACCACGCAGAGTTGCTCGACGAGGTTCCGCAGCTGGCGAATGTTTCCGGGCCAGCGGTAGGTTTCGAGGATGCGCACGGCCTCTTCCGATAGGCGCACGGCCGGAACCCGGTACTTCTGCGAAAAGTCCTGCGCAAACTTGCGAAAGAGCAAGTGGATGTCGCCCTTGCGTTCGCGAAGGGGAGGAAGCGAAATTTCAACCGTGTTGAGGCGGTAGTACAAGTCCTCGCGAAACTGGCCCTTGTCGATTTTTTCGAGCATGTCGACGTTTGTGGCGCCGACCACGCGCACATTCACTTTTTGGGCCTTGGACGACCCAACCTTGATGAATTCACCGGTTTCGAGCACCCGAAGCAAGCGCACCTGAGTGCCGAGGGGCAGCTCGCCAACCTCGTCGAGAAAAATGGTTCCGCCGTCGGCCTCTTCAAAATAGCCCTTACGCGCGCCAGCGGCCCCGGTAAAGGCGCCCTTTTCGTGGCCAAAGAGCTCTGAATCGATGGTCCCCTCGGGGATCGCTCCGCAGTTCACCGCCACCAGCGGAGCATGCTTGCGGTGCGAAAGGTGGTGAATGATCTTGGGAATGTTCTCCTTACCCACCCCACTCTCGCCGGTCACTAGCACTGAAATGTCGGTCGCCGCCACCTGAACCGCCTTAAATACCGCGCGGTCGAGCGCCGACTGGGTCCCGATGATGCCAAAACGCTGCTTTACCTCTTGAACCGTCATTCGACTACAAATTCGAGTTTGAGGGGCTTGCCCGTGCTAATGGGGTTGCCCGTGAGCTTGTTCACTACCTGTGCTGCGGTCGCCTCAACCACCACTTTGTGGGCGGTCGGAACCGGTTTTTTAAACTTCAAGTCCAAACTGCGGCCCGTCCACATCGAATTCCACACCTCCACGCCCTTGACGTCGTAGACGCGTACAGTGAATCCGAGCGTCAGGTTCTCAATGCACTGGCCCTCTTTGGCCACGCAGAGGCGTAGAATTCCAGACTGCTTAATTGCCTCAGCACGCACGCCGAGCTCCAAGGTCAAATCCTGCACGCTCCCGTCGGGAAGGCGCGTTTGGGCTCCGGCTGCAAGGGCCACAACGAGCAAAAAGGTGGTCACCAACGTTTTCATCGGCGCGGGGGGCGTGCATATCCGACCGCTTTGCCCAGCAGTGTGGCGGCGGTACTGCGTTCTATGATTACGTTGACCCATTCCCCTGCGCGGTAGTCTTCGCGCGGAAACACCACCACCGTATTATGAGTCGTGCGGCCAAACAAATCGCCTTCGCTGCGCTTCGAGCGACCTTCGACTAGCACTTCAAATGTTTGTCCGACATAAGCGATGTTGCGCTCGGCACTGTGCTTTTGCTGCAGTGCGATGATCTCGCTAAGTCGGCGCTTTTTCACTTCGAGCGGAACGTTGTCCTCCATCTTGCGAGCCGCAAACGTATTCGGACGCTCGGAATACGCGAACATGTATCCGAAGTCGTACTTGACGTACTCCATGAGGCTCAGCGTATCCTGGTGATCCTCTTCGGTTTCACCGGGGAATCCGGCAATCATGTCCTGGCTCAGCCCGCAGCCCGGAATAATCCGTCGAATGCGGTCAATCAGCGCAAAGTACTCCTCGCGGTTGTGGCCTCGGTTCATCTCTTTGAGGATGCGCGAGGATCCGCTCTGTACCGGCAAGTGGATGTACTTGCAAATGTTGGGGTGGGCGGCAATTGCGTGCAGCACTTCGTCCTTCATGTCCTGCGGATTGCTGGTCGAGAAGCGAATGCGCATGTCGGGAACTGCCTGTGCCACCAGGTGCAAAAGGTCGGCAAAATGCACCGCGGTGGCCTGCGCCATCGCACTGGCTTTGGCAAACTCCTTCTTTAAGCCACCCCCGTACCACAAGTATGAATCGACGTTTTGCCCGAGCAGCGTAACCTCTTGGTAGCCGTCGTTCCACAACTGCGTCACTTCTTCGACGATGGTCTGTGGGTCGCGGCTCCGCTCGCGTCCCCGGGTAAACGGAACCACACAAAACGTACACATATTATCACAGCCACGGGTGATGCTCACAAAGGCGGTGATTCCGTTTCCGCCAAGGCGCACCGGCTCAATGTCGTGGTACGTCTCTTCTTTACTCAATAGGACGTTGACAGCCTTGCGCCCTCCGTCAAGCTCCTCGAGCAGGTTGGGCAGGTCGCGGTAGGCGTCGGGCCCTACCACGAGGTCGACGAGCTTTTCTTCGTCAAAAAACTTCTCGCGAACGCGCTCGGCCATGCAGCCCAGAACGCCAATCTTGAGTTCGGGATTCTTGGCCTTGAGCGTGTTGAACTGATCGAGGCGGTTGCGCACTGTCTGCTCGGCCTTTTCGCGAATCGAGCAGGTATTCAGCAGCACCAAATCGGCCTCCTCGAGGTTGTTCGTGGTCTCGTACCCGTCCTTTTGAAGGATGGATGCGACGATCTCGCTGTCCGAAAAATTCATTTGGCACCCGTAGGACTCGAGGTAGAGCTTCTTACCCCGACCCAGGCCTTCGCGGATCATGACTTCACCTTGGCGCTCTTCGCCGAGCGGGGTACGTTCGAGTTCAGGAATTTTGGACATGCTGCAAAAATACGGACTACGTCCGAGCTAACGCGACAAAATGTCAGCCCCATTTTTTAAATGCTTAGCCGAAATTCCAAGCGTTACTTTGTACGCGTAAAACTCTGCTCATGTCCCAAAACCTCGTCATCGTGGAATCGCCTGCCAAAGCGAAAACCATTGAAAAATACCTCGGGAGCGCCTTCACCGTGCGCTCTAGCTTTGGGCACATTCGCGATTTACCTGAACGCGGAATCGGAATCGACGTCACCAAAAACTTCGCCCCCGAGTACGTGGTCAGCGACGACAAAAAGGATGTGGTCGCCCAACTCCGCAAGCTGGCCAAGACCGCAGAGACCGTCTGGCTCGCGAGTGATGAGGACCGAGAGGGAGAAGCCATTTCGTGGCACCTTGCCGAGGCGCTGGACCTTGACATGAGCAAAACCAAGCGCATCGTCTTTCACGAAATCACCAAAACGGCCATTTTGAAGGCCGTGGAAAACCCGCGCCACATCGACATGAACCTGGTGAATGCCCAGCAGGCACGCCGGGTACTCGACCGCCTCGTGGGCTTTGAGCTTTCACCGGTCCTCTGGAAAAAGGTCCGCACCGGACTCAGCGCCGGCCGGGTGCAGTCCGTCGCCGTGCGCATGATCGTCGAGCGCGAGCGGGCCATTGAGCAGTTTGTTTCAGACATCGACTTTCGCATGGAGGGCCGCTTTGCGGCTCCGAACGGAGCCGGATTCAGCGCCGAATACCACGGCAACCTCACCGACCAGGCCGCAGTTGATGCGCTTGCCGCAGCACTTGCCCTCGGCGGATTTGGCGTCCGCAGCCTCGAGCAAAAGACGGCGCCGCGTAAGCCGGCGGCTCCGTTTACCACCTCAACCCTGCAGCAAGAGGCCTCGCGCAAGCTCGGAATGGCCGTGAGCCGCACCATGAGCCTGGCACAAAAACTCTATGAGAACGGACACATCACCTACATGCGTACCGACTCAGTTACTTTGAGCGCCGATGCAATGGGTGAAGTGCGCGACACCATTCGCAGTACATATGGCAATGAAGCGCTTTCGTCGTCACCACGTATTTTCAATTCGAAAATTAAAAACGCACAAGAAGCACACGAAGCCA
>DMDX01000095.1:0-166 GCA_003451355.1 Cryomorphaceae bacterium | reverse complement strand
GAACCTGTCGGACGAAGCCGTGAATGGCGCCCGCAGCGCCATCACTGAGATGTACGGAGCCAACTTCGCTCAAACCCGCAGATACACGACCAAGAGCGCCGGAGCCCAAGAGGCGCACGAAGCCATTCGCCCGACCAACATGATGGTGAAGTCCGCCGGTGGCGAT
>DMDX01000089.1 GCA_003451355.1 Cryomorphaceae bacterium | reverse complement strand
CCTGAGTGAAATAGCGCGAATCGGCTACCCCCGGCACGTAGATAGCGACCAAGGGCGAGGTAAAGATTCCGTCAATGTTCTCCATAAAGCTGTTGGCGCGAAGGCTGAAGGCGGCCGTCACACGGCGCCACGTGTAGGCGACGTCGGCCTTGCCCACGTGGCGGTAGCGGTACTTAAGCACATTTTTGCTCGGGTCCAACGACGTCGAGGTGTAGGTCAGCGCGGAGCCTGCGGCATCCGTGGCATAGACCCTTTCGGGCTCAAGGGCAATCGGCTGGGCGAAGGTGTACGAGAGCATGGCCTGGAGCTGACCGGGCCCGAGCTTGGCCTCGCCCACGGCGGTGGCCTCGAGGCCCTGAATGCGGGTGGGTCCGACGTTGAGCGAGGTGAATCCGAAGTTGGCCAAGCCCGCGTTGGGCACGTTGGCCCACTGGCCAAAGCTGAATTCGAGCATGTCGCGAAAATCGGTGCGAAACAGGGCGAGGTCGGCGTAGCCCTTGAGGCCGCCGCGGCCCTTAAACGCTTGGCGCAGGGCGAGTTCGGCCGTCCAGCCCTGCTCGGGCTTGAGTCCGGGCCGCGGAAAAACCTGAAGCACTCCCGCCGCCGAAGCACTATAGAGCTCAGCAATCGAAGGGAAGCGAAATCCCTGGGCCCACGAGGCGCGCAGGTGGGTAGCGCGTCCGAAGGCCCGATGCGCTCCGGCACGCAGCACGGGCCGGCTGTATACCTCGAGGTCGTCGATTTGAAAGGCCTCGTAGCGCAGTCCCACGTGGGCATCCCAGCGCCTGCGGGTGTAGTCAACTTGAAGGAGTCCGCCCAGATTGGCGCTGCGGTGGTCGCCCGAAAAGAGCGGCGAAGTCATTTGGCTGGCGGAACCCTGCAGCCCCGCCGTCACCGCCCAACGGCCCCGGTAGGCTTGAGCGAGGTACTCCCCGAGCAGCTGCTGGGACGTGTTGGAGTAGTCGTTGCTGTCCAAAAAACTCTTGGTATCGATGCCCATGGCACGCAGGCGCAGGGTGTGCTTGATTCCGTCGCCGCGCACAATCAGGTGGCCGGCCAAGGCGCCAATGCGGCTGTCGGTCTGGGTCGCTGACGAGTCGAGCGGCGTGTATCCGTAGCGAAAATCCTCCCAAAGCAGGGCGGACCGGCTGCTGCGGTCCATGTACTGCGCGTTCAGGCCCCACTCGGTGCGGGCATTGGGGCGGAACCGGTACTTGGCGTGCAGGCGCCCGCTGGTTTCGCCGACCTTGTACTGGTAGCCCTGGTCGCCAAAGGCCTGGCCGTGGACCACCCAGCCGTGGCGGCCGGTGGAATCGCTTCCGCTGGCGGCGAAGCGCAGAGCTCCGCGGCCGCGCGGACCGTCGTACCAGCGCAGGCCCAGGCGGGGCGGTTGGCCGTAGGATTCCGCCAAGGTGCTCACCATGATGCGGGGCTTGGCCGACGGTTCCCAGGTGCGCAGGTGAATGACGCCGTTGAGCGCAGACGATCCGTAGAGGGACGAGGACGCGCCTTTGACCACTTCGACTTGGTCGAGGGCCTCCATGGGCATGGCGGACCACTGCACGCCACCCGCGTCGGGGCTAAGTGCCGGTAGGTCGTCGACTAGCACCAGCACGCGGGACCCGCTGCCCAGCGACCAGCCACTGCCCGCGCGGATGTTGGCCTGGCCATCTTGCATGGTTACCCCCGGCGCCATTTGAAGCGTTTGCTCAATGCGGCCATTGGGTTTGTCGAGCGCCAAACGACTCGGAAGCACATCGACCGAAACGTAGGTCGCGGCCAAGTTCGTCGCGTTACGGCTTACCGTCACGACGGTCTCGTCGAGGGTAATGAGGCTGTCCTTGGGAGCTGCGTTGGGGCGCTGCTGGGCGGCGAGTTCGCAAACGTTTAACGCGGCTAAGGTGAATAAAATAATTCGGCGCATTGCAGGTGTTGTGTCTAAGTTTACCAAAGTATGAAAACGGTTTGGATTACCGGCGCTTCGTCGGGTTTTGGCGCAGCCAGTGTGCGCTGGTTCGCCGAGCGCGGATGGCGTGTGGGCGCGTGGGCGCGGCGTGCAGACCGTCTGGCGCAATTGCGCAGCGAGGTTTTGGCGGCATCGCCCGACGCGGAACTGTGGTTTGACACGGTGGACGTGCGCGACTCTGCGGCCGTCCAAGCCGCATGGGACCGTCGGCCCTTTGCCGAAGTCGATGTGCTCGTCAACAACGCAGGCCTCGCCCGCGGGCGCGAGTCCATCGAAGAGGGTTCGCTGCAGGACTGGGACGAGATGATCGACACCAACCTCAAAGGCCTTCTGTACGTTACCCGAGCGGTAGCCCCAACTATGGTGGCCCGCGGCCACGGCCACATCATCAACATCGGCAGCCTGGCGGGCCGTGAGGCCTACCCCGGTGGTAACGTCTACGGCGCCTCGAAATTCGCCGTCGACGGACTCACCGCCGGAATGCGCCTCGACCTCACCCCCAAAGGCATCAAAGTCAGCCAGATTGCCCCTGGATTGGCCGACACCGAATTCTCTACGGTTCGTTTTCACGGGGACCGCGCCAAGGCCGACTCGGTATACTCTGGAATGCAACCACTTCGTCCCGAGGATGTTGCCGAAGTCATCGGCTATGTTGCGACTGCCCCCGCCCACATCAACCTAGCTGATGTGCTGCTCTTGCCGGCCGCCCAAGCATCCTCAACCATAGTACGTCGCGCATGAACCCAATCATTCGCCTCCCCCTGCAGCTTTTGAGCGTCGGATTTCTGCTTTTGGCCGTTAAAATCTACGCCTACTTTAGCACCCACTCCATCGCCATTTTGTCGGACGTGCTCGAATCGTCGGTGCACCTCTTAGCCGGAGCCCTCACCATCTTCAGCGTGTGGTATGCCCGCCAACCACGCGACGCCTCACACCCCTACGGCCACGGCAAAATCGAATTCATTTCAGCCGCCTTTGAGGGACTGCTGATGGCGATTACGGCCCTCGGAATCGTTTACCAGGCCGTCATGCACCTCGCCGAAGGCAAAATGCCCGAGCAACTCAGCCTGGGCCTCGCGCTAACCCTCGGAGCCGGCATGGTCAACGGCGCCATCGGCCTTGTGTACAAGCGATTGGGCAAGCGCCAGCTCTCGGTCGCCTTCACCGCCGAGGGCGAGCACCTGCTGTCGGACTTCTACACCTCGGTGGGAGTCACCCTGGGCCTTGGCCTGGTGCTCTGGACCGGCATTCCGTGGATTGACCCCGCCATCGGCTTGGTCATGGGCGGAATCGTGGGCTACCAGAGCTTCTCAGTACTGCGCAAGGCCCTCGCGGGCCTCATGGACGCGGCCGACGTCAACGTACTCGAAAGGGTCGTAGCCACGCTCGACGCCCGGCGAAAGTCCGAATGGATAGACGTGCACCACTTTCGACTCGTACACTACGGCGGCCAGTACCACGTCGACGCCCACCTCACCCTACCCCACTACTGGGACCTGCAGCGCGTGCACGACGAGGTCGACGCGATGGAAGAGCTCATTGCCTCAACCTTTGAGCACGAAGTTGAGTTTTCGGTGCATGCCGACCCTTGTGTACCTGATTCCTGCTCGCTCTGTCAGGTGGCCGACTGTGCCGTTCGCGAACACCCCTTTGAACGCACGATTTCGTGGACGGTCGACAACGTGCTTGTCAACGGCAAGCACAGTCTAATGCGCACCGACTTATGAGTTCCGCCCTCGAACGCCTGCTGCGCTACGTGCAGATTGACACGCAGAGCGACCCACACTCCACCGCATCGCCAACGACCGAGAAGCAAAAGGATTTGGGGCATATGCTCGTGTCCGAACTTCATGCCATTGGCCTGAACGACGCCGAGCTCGACGACCACGGCTACGTGTACGCTACGCTGGCGGCGACAACCGAACGTGACGTTCCCGTGATTTGCTGGTGCGCGCACATGGACACCTCTCCCGAGGCTCCGGGCGCTGGGGTTCAGCCCCTCGTGCACCGCGACTACGACGGAGGGGTGATTCGCCTGCCCCACGAGGGCATCGTGCTGGACCCGGCCGAGCATCCGGATTTGAAGGGCCAGGTGGGTTCCGCCATCGTGACGGCCGACGGCCGCACCCTACTCGGCGCCGACAACAAAGCCGGAATCGCCGAAATCATGGCCGCCGTAGAATGGCTCGTTGCGCACCCCGAGGTGGCGCACGGCACCATCAAGATTCTGTTCACCCCCGACGAAGAGGTAGGTCGCGGAACCGCCCACATCGACCTCGCGCGCCTCGGTGCCGAATTCGCCTTCACGGTAGATGGCGAACGCCGCGGAACCCTTGAGGACGAGACCTTTAGCGCCGACGGCGCCGTACTCACGTTTACCGGAGCGAATACCCATCCCGGTTTTGCCAAAGGCAAAATGGTAAACGCACTGAAAGGGGCCGGGGCCCTACTCGCCCGTATCGAGCACGAATGGAGTCCCGAGGGCACCGACGGAACGGACGGATTCGTACACCCCTACGAGGTAAAGGGCGGCGTGGAGTCCGCGCAGATTCACTTTATTCTGCGGAGCTTTCGAACCGCCGACCTAGCGAGCTACGCCGATCGGCTTCGCGCCCATGCGGCCGGCGTGTGCGCCGAGCGACCGGGATTGAATTTCACGCTCGAAGTGGGCGAACAGTACCGCAACATGAAAGAGGTGCTGGACCGCCACCCCGAGGTGGCCAATCACGCCGAAACGGCCATGCGCCGCGCCGGCCTCACCCCAGAGCGCGGGAGAATTCGCGGCGGAACCGACGGCAGCCAGCTCAGCTTCATGGGCCTGCCGACCGTCAACATTTTTGCCGGCGAGCACGCCTTTCACAGTCGCTACGAATGGGTCAGCGAAGCCGACATGGAGTACGCGGTCCAAACGCTGATTGAACTGGCCCAAGTTTGGGCGGAAGCCAGCAACTAGAGGCTAGTCGCTAGCTACTGGCAACTAGCTACTTGCGGCGGAGCGCCCACGCGTCCAGCGAGTAGCCGCCGGCTCCGAGCAGCATCGTCGCTAAGAACGGAATCGCGAAGAGCAGCGAGTGCTCCTTGTCGCCCAAGGCATCCGCCCAGTGGGCACCAAAGGCTGCCACAAGCATCGTGAACGCCGCGGGGGCCGCAAACCAACGGGTCTTGAATCCGACGATCAGCGCCAGGGGAGCCACAAATTCGCCAAAAACCGCCAGCGCAAGGCTGACTTCAGGGCCAAGGCCCGCAAAATCGTAAAACTGAATTTCACCTCCGGCGAGCAGCTTGAGCAACTTGGGGTACCCGTGGGTGAGCATGAGGGCGGCCGGACCGATGCGTAGCAGGGCGAGTCCGAGGTCGTTGAAAAATTCGCGGTTCATGATGCCAAGTTACGAGGCGGTATCATTGCTGTAAAATGAATTTTTTTTCAAACATACCCCCATTTTATTTAATGTTTTTTCAAATTAAATGTAGTTTTGTAGCATTTAACATAATTTTTTAGGGGGTATGCGTAAAATATTTCCATTTTTAGTGATTTGTGCGGTTGCGGTCGTCGGGTTAATCGCTCCAGAAACACCGTTTAGCCCAAGCGACGATCCGTTCGCGAGCAGCTACAATTCGGGAGACATTGCTTGGATGCTGACCGCTACCGCACTCGTACTGCTCATGACTCCGGGCTTGGCCTTCTTCTACGGCGGAATGGTTCGCAAGAAAAACGTCATTTCAACCATGCTGCAGAGCTACGTGAGTATGGCCGTGATCACCTGCCTGTGGGTTGCCGTGGGATTCAGTATGGCTTTTGGCGACTCTTTGGGTGGAATCGTCGGCAATCCCTTAAGCCACGGCTTTTTCACCAACGTTTTTGGGCACGAACCCTTTCCATTGGCCCCAACCATTCCCTTTGCCCTTTTCGCTCTTTTTCAGCTCAAGTTTGCCATCATCACTCCAGCGCTAATCACCGGGGCATTTGCGGAGCGCGTGCGCTTTCGGTCCTACCTCCTCTTTATCGTCTTGTTCACCTTGGTGATTTACACTCCGTTAGCCCACATGACGTGGCACCCCGACGGCCTGCTCTTTCAGTGGGGGGTGCTTGACTTTGCGGGCGGAACCGTTGTCCACATCTCCGCCGGAGTCGCCGCACTCGCCTCGGCGATTTACCTCAAAGGACGCACCGAACCTGGCCATGAACCTGCACGAATCACCTACGTACTGCTCGGAACCGGACTATTGTGGTTTGGCTGGATCGGGTTCAATGCGGGTTCCGCCTTTGGTGCCAACGCGCTCAGCGTGCTTGCCCTCGCGACGACCACCACCGCAAGCGCCAGCGCCGCCGCCACCTACGTGCTTTTTGACCTCGCAATGGGGCGCAAACCAAGCGCTATGGGACTCAGTATTGGAGCGGTTGTGGGCCTCGTAGCCATTACTCCTGCTGCGGGCTTTGTCAGTGTGGCGCACAGCCTGTGCATCGGAACCCTCGCTGCCCTCGCAAGCAATCTGATGATTCAATGGCGCAGCCGCACTTCCATTGACGATACCTTAGACGTGTTTCCAAGCCACGGAGTGGGCGGCATGGTGGGCATGCTGATGACCGGAATCTTCGCTCCCGAAGGACTTTGGTACGGACACACCGAACTGTTTACCAAAGAAGTTACCGCCCTTGTACTCATCAGCATGGGTGTTTTCGCCGCGACATGGGGACTTCTTTGGGTGACGGATCGCGTCGCTCCACTCCGCGTACTTGCCGAAGATGAAGCGCTTGGCCTTGACCTGAGCCAGCACAGCGAGAAACTTTAAGATTCTGATTGGGCAACCAGAGGCACCCATTAGTTCATAAATTTTCTCGTTCTTGGGGGCATGAAGTTGATTCCCCAAGGCTTTGGCGACCGTTCGCCCAACAGTCCACTCCACGTTCGTCACATCCTGCGCGACGGCCAACTGATTCCGTGGA
This sequence comes from Cryomorphaceae bacterium, assembly GCA_003451355.1. Taxonomy (GTDB): domain Bacteria; phylum Bacteroidota; class Bacteroidia; order Flavobacteriales; family Schleiferiaceae; genus TMED14. Next base: position 520 of record DMDX01000089.1, on the reverse strand, counting down.
CCGGTCCGGTTCTATCTGTCGAATCACCGCTGTGCGACCCTGTCACCGGGCAGCGCTACGAACTCGGAAGCCTTCCGCGAATGGATTCCGACGCGGGAATTAAAGCGCTTGAATCGGCAGAGCGCGCCTTCAACCAAGGTCTGGGTGAATGGCCTTCGGCTTCAACCGCGCAACGAATTGCCGCCGTAGAGCATTTTATTGAGTCGATGCTTGCGGTGCGCAGCGAAGTGGTCGACTTGCTGATGTGGGAAATCGGCAAGCCCGAGGCCGACGCCGCCAAGGAATTTGACCGAACCGTCGACTACCTGCGCGATACCATTCAAAGCGTCAAAGAAATGGACCGAAATGCCATTCGCTTTGGCGAAGATTCCGGATTTGTAGCCCAAGTGCGCCGCGTGCCGTTGGGGGTTTCACTGATTATGGGGCCCTACAATTATCCGTTGAATGAAACGTTTACCACGCTCTTCCCCGCCCTGCTGATGGGAAACACCGTGGTGTTCAAGCCAGCGAAGTACGGGGT
>DMDX01000022.1:9780-15190 GCA_003451355.1 Cryomorphaceae bacterium | reverse complement strand
CCACCCTCGCCTGCGGCGAGGTGGCGGCCGCCTCCTTCCTACCTTTGCACTTATGATTCAATCCATGACCGGCTTCGGCCAGGCAAGTGCCACGTTCGAAGGGCTCCGCATCTCAGTAGAAATCCGCTCGCTCAACAGCCGCGGCCTCGACCTCAACCTGCGCATGCCGCACCGCTACCGCGAACGCGACTTGACGTGGCGCAAAATGATTGGAGATGCGGTGCAGCGCGGCAAAGTCGACGTCAGCATCAACCGCGAACAGGCCGAGGGCCGCGGCAGCACCTTAAATGAAGCCCACCTGCGCCAAACCATGGACGACCTGCAGCACATTGCGGGAGGCAGCTTGACTCCTGCTGAGGCGTTGGCGATGGCCTTGCGCGTTCCGACGGAACAGGGACCCGTCGTGGACTTGGATCCCTCAGAGGCTGAGGCCGTGGAGGCACTGATTCGTTCCGCACTTGAAGCGTTTCAAACGTTTCGCAGCCACGAAGGTTCCGCCTTGGCCAAAGACCTCGAAGCCAACTTGGCGACGATTGAGCGCGGCGTTCCCGTGATCGAATCCGCTGAACCGGAGCGACTTGACAACCTTAAGGGCCGCCTAACCAAGGCCGCCGTGAAGGCCGCCGACGACCAGCCCATGGACATGCAGCGCTGGGAACAGGAGCTCCTTTTTTACGTCGAAAAAATCGACATCAACGAAGAAAAGGTCCGCCTCAAGGCGCACATTCAGCACTTCCGCGAGGCCCTGGCGTCGGGCGAAGGCCGCAAACTCGGCTTTTTGGCCCAAGAACTCGGCCGTGAAATCAACACCCTCGGCAACAAAGCCCACCACATTGGCATGCAGCGCCAAGTCGTACAGATGAAGGAGGAGCTCGAAAAAATCAAGGAACAAGTCCTCAACGTCCTGTAAACCAGCAACCAGTAACCAGCAGCTAGCACCCAGCGACATGTCCCCCGGCCAACTCCTCATTCTTTCTGCTCCGTCGGGCGCCGGCAAAACCACGCTGGTGCGCCGGCTGATGGCGCAGCTTCCTGGGCTGGCGTTCAGTATTTCGGCGACGACGCGGGCTCCGCGCGGAAGCGAAGAGGACGAAGTCGACTACCACTTTTTGACGACCGAAGACTTTCGGGCGCGCATCGATCGGGGCGAGTTTCTGGAATGGGAAGAGGTCTACCCTGGTCGCTACTACGGAACCTTGCGCAGCGAGGTCGAGCGCCTCTGGGCCGAGGGCAAGGTCGTGGCCTTTGACATTGACGTGGTGGGCGGCCGCAACCTCAAGCAGCAGTTTGGCGACCGGGCCTTGGCGCTGTTTGTGGCTCCGCCGAGCCTTGAGGTGCTGGGTCAGCGGCTTCGCGGGCGCGGAACCGAGACCGAAGACCAAATCGCCCAGCGCTTGACCAAGGCTGAGTGGGAGCTCGCTCAAGCCCCCGACTTTGACCGCGTGGTGGTCAACGACGACCTCGATCGGGCTGAATCCGAGGCCCTTGCGGCGATTTTAGCATTTGCTCCGTCGTGCGCATAGGACTGCTGCTGGGCACGTTTAACCCCGTGCACCTGAGCCACTTGCTAGTGGCCGAGCGACTTCAAAAGCACGCCCGCCTCGACGAAGTCTGGCTTGTTTTGACGCCGCGCAACCCCTTCAAGCAGGGCGAAACGCTTGTGAGCGACGCCCACCGCTTTGCGATGCTGCAGCTCGCAGTGGCCGGTCGCTCGGGGCTGGCCGCCAGCGACGTCGAACTCGGAATGCCCCAGCCCAACTACACGGTCGACACCTTGGAACTCCTTGCGACGCGGCACCCCGAACACCAGTTCGCGCTGCTCATGGGCGAAGACAACTTGGCTGGATTCAGCCGTTGGCGCAGTCCCGAACGCATTCTGGAACTGGCCGAACTGGTCGTCTACCCCCGTCCCGATTCAGGATTGGATCCAGAGTCGAGCTGGCTGCAGCATCCGCGCGTTCGCCAGGTTGACGATGCCTTGATGGCGAGAAGTAGTACCTCGGTGCGGCAAAGTGTGGCCGAAGGTTCCGAAACCCTTGACGACCTACCGGCCGCCGTCGCAGCGTATATTCGAGATCACGATCTCTACCGCTAGACCCCGATGACCCCTTTTCTGCAGCGCGTCGCCCAAACTGCGGCCGAGTGTGGCGTTCCGCTGCACCGGGTCGGAATCGTGCTGCCCACTCGACGGGCCGAGCGGAGCCTGCGGCGCTACTGGGCTCAGGACCAGCCCATTTTGAGTCCGAGCGTGTGGGCCATCGAAGAGGTCATGGCTGATTTGGCCGGAATTCCCGCCGCCAGCCCCACCGAGCAGCTGCTCGCTCTATTTAGTGCACACCGCCAGGTGGCCGGGACGCATGCGGATCCCTTGGACGAGTTTCTGCGCTGGGCTCCGACCATTTTGCGCGACTTTGGCGAGCTCGACCGCCACGGAGCGGATGCAAACGCCGCCCTGCGCGAGCTGCGCGAAATCGAGGCCCTCGGCGAATGGGGCCTTGAAGAGCCCACCGAGCTGATGCAGCGCCGTCTGGGCCTGTGGCGCCAGCTTCCCGAACTCTACGCCGCCTACCATGAGGCCCTTGGGGCCCAAGGCATGACCACGCCCGGAATGCAGTTTCGCCGCGCTTCGCCCCCGCCCAGCGGCCCGACCGAGGCCCAGTGGGTGAACTGGCGTGCGCGCCACGGGGTCGACCGCCTCTTTTTTGCCGGATTCAATGCCCTGACGCCGCCTGAGGAAGCGCTGCTGCGCTCCGCCCACCTGCACCTCGGCGCCCAAGCCCTTTGGGACGCCGACCGCCACTACCTCGACCTCGAAGTGCACGAGGCCGGCGAAGCCCTGCGCGACCTTGCCCGTCGCCTGCCCGAGGGGCTGACGGTCGACCTTCAGGATGCCCCCGCGCACTGGGCCACGGGGCAGCAGCAGATCGAAATCGTTTCGGCCAGCCGCCACCTCGGCGTCGCCCAGTCGGTGGGCGCACTGCTCGAGGAATGGGGTCCCGAAATGGCCCGCCAAACTGCCGTGGTACTGGGTGACGAGAGCCTTTTGGTGCCCGTGCTGCAGGCACTGCCCGAGGGCATCGAAGAGGCTAACGTGACCATGGGGCTTCCGCTGTACCTGACCCTGCCCTACGCCGGGGTCGAGGTCTTTTTGCAGCTCCACGAGGCCCGCGAGCAAAACCGCGGAAGCTACCCGCGCCGCCTGCTCGAAGCCACCCTGATTCACCCCTTTGCCGCGATGATGGTGGCTAATCCGAGCGCGCTGGTCCGGGCCCAATTCGAGCTTCGCCGGGCGCGCCGGGCCCACTGGTCTGCGGCCCAGGTCGAGGCCCTGCTGGGTGCAGACGCGACCTTGTGGCGCCCCGCTCACGACCCGCGGCAGCTCGTTCAGGAACTTGCCAAGCGCACGGCCCATTGGCTGTCGGTTCCGCGCCCCGCCTGGGAGGGCGAGCCGGCCCGCGCCGTGCTGCAAATCCTTGAGCGGCTGCAGGGCATGCTGCCCGACGAGGTGCTGGGCGTCGGAAGCCTCTTGCGCCTCTACCGATCGCTGGCCACGGAGTCGCCCGTCGCCTTTTTTGGCGAGCCCTTCAACGGGCTGCAAATCATGGGCTTACTCGAAACCCGCGCGCTGGATTTTAAGCGACTCATCGTGGCTCCGCTCAACGAGGGCGTGCTGCCGCAGGGCCGAAGTACCGCGAGCTTTTTGCCCTTTGACTTGCGCAAGGCCTACGGGCTTCCGCTGCCCCAGGACCGCGAGTCGGTGGCGGCCTACCACCTCTACCGCCTGATGCAGCGCGCCGAAACCGTCGTGATGGTCGTCAACAGCGAGCCCGACGGACTTGGCAAGGGAGAAGCCAGCCGCTGGGTGCGCCAGGCTCAGCTTGAACTTGCCAGCTACCCTGGGGTCACCTTGACCGACCGCCGGCTTACNNGGCCCAACTCGAACTCGCCCGCTACCCTGGCATAAGCGTGACCGACCGCCGCCTCAACTGGCCGCTGCGCCCCGACCAGTTTCAGCCCGAAGGCGCCGACGTGCCCACCGGCCCCGAAGTGTGGCCCCTAGTCGCCGACGCCCTGCAGCGCAAGGGTCTGAGCCCCACCGGATTCCAGCGCTTTCTCGAGGACCCCTACCTCTTTTTGGTGCGCAACGTGCTCGAGATCCGCGAAGAATCGCGCACCCACGACCGCGTCGCGGCAGACGCCCTCGGAACCGCCCTGCACTACGTGCACGAGCAACTTTACAAGACCCTCCGCGACCATAAAACCTGGGCTCTGGACCGCGTCGAGGCTTGGACCCATGAGGGTGTAAATAAAGAAATGCCTTCGTCGCTCGACACCGGCTACCCGCTGCTCACCCGCCAAATCGCCCTGCACATGGCCCAGGCCTGGGCCGAAGCCGAGGGCCAGCGGAACGAAGACGATCGCGAACTCGCCTTTGAAATCATCGGCGTCGAAGAAAAGCTCGAAGCCCTGCTGCAGCTGGACTTCGGGGGCGTCCCCGTGCGCGGAACCGCCGACCGCATCGAGCGCTGGTCTGACGGCCGCCTGGTCGTGGTCGACCTTAAAACAGGCTCGGTCGACGAGGCCAGCACGCGCTGCAAATCCGACTGGGCCGAGCTTCAAAAACCCAGCAAGGCTAAGGGGTTCCAGCTGATGACCTATGCCTGGATGCTCGGCCAGCGCTACCCCGACGCCCACGCGTTTCAGGTCGGAATCGCTCCCATGCGCCGCCCCCACGACCCCGTGCTTTGGTTTAGCATCGCCAAGCGTAGCCTGCTCACCCGCGCCGACCTAGATGCCTTTGAAGCTGAGGTGCTGCGGCCACTGGCTAACTCGATTGCGGAGTTTTTTCAGGATAGGTCAGACTAGCCCCTCAACCCATCCGGAGTCCGCTCCAAGCGTACCCGGCGCAGGACCTCACCGCAGGCGGTGGCGTCGGCTAGGGCGTCGTGGTGGTTGAGCAAAAAAATGCCGTAGTGCTCGCAGGCCTTCTTGAGACCCATGCGGGTTTCGCGGTAGGTGCAGCCCTTCTTCCAGGTCGGAACCGGCAAAAAGTAGTATTCCAGCGTGGCCGTCAGGCATCCGAAGTCAAAGGGCGCGTTGTGCGCCCAGACCGTGTGGGCAAAGTAGGCGGCGATGTCGGGCCATACGTCCTCAAACGTAGGGGAATTCCGCGTGTCCTCAGGCTGGATTCCGTGCACCCGAATGTTGTGGTAGTTATAGGCATTGCCGGGCGGACGCACCAGCGAACTGTAGACCGGCACCACGCGGTCGTCGAGCACCTCCACCAAACCAATTTGGCAAATGCTCGAGCGCCGGTTGTTCGCGGTTTCGACGTCTACAGCAAAGTGGCGCATGGGGACTAAAGTTAGGCCTTAAGGGGTTTAGCGCGAGAGGCTTCCGAGCTCGCGCA
>DMDX01000022.1:976-9509 GCA_003451355.1 Cryomorphaceae bacterium | reverse complement strand
TCCCAGGTGTAGGGAATCAGCGCCACGCTAAAGTGCGTCGGCCCGGAATCCACCACGGTCAGCGACACGCCGTTGAGCGTGATCGATCCCTTGGGGACGGTGCGGTGCAGCTCATAGGCGGGGTGCTCGACGGCGACGCGCCAGCTGCCGTTGGTTTCAGAAACTTCGGTGACGCGGCCCACCGAGTCGACGTGGCCCTGCACAGTGTGGCCGTCGAGGCGGCTTCCGACCAAGGCGGCGCGCTCAAGGTTGACGGTTCGGCCGACGGTCCAGGTTCCGAGGCAGGTTTTGTCGAGGGTTTCGGCAATGGCCGTGACGCGGAATCCGTGCGGAACCCCCTCGCCGTGCAGCGCCACTACGGTCAGGCAGCATCCGTCGTGGGCCACGCTTTGGTCAATTTTGAGCTCGGGCGCTAGGTTCGACGTGACGTCGAAGTGCACGTTGCCTCCGTCGGGGGTAATGGCCGCGATTTGGCCGAGGTTTTCGATGATTCCGGTGAACATGGGGCAAAGGTACGAGCGCTACCTTCGTAGGTATGAAACGCAGCCTTGTTCCCTCCTCTGCCGGCTCCGCCGTGCGCGCCGTGCTCCGCCCCAGTACTGATGCTTTGCGTGCGGCGGGCATCGAAGATTCCGCACTAAGTGCCTACCAAAACCGCGTCGACCGCGGGGTGAAGGGTTGGATGCACGCGGCCAGTGCACAAGGTGACCTGCTGCTCGCCACCAGCGACGCCGACGCCACGACCGCCGACGGCCTGCATGCGCTGCGGCAACTTGGTGCCGATTTGGGCGGAATTTTGGCCAAAAACAAGCTCCGCCACGTGACGCTTGACGCCCAGCCCGGCGCCCTGACGGTGGCTGAAGGACTGGCCCTGAACGCCTACCGATTCACTAAGCTCTTTGGCATTAAGGCAAAGGACCAATGGAGCCTTGACCAGCTCGACGTGGTCGGCACAGACCGGGCAGGATTCGCCCAGTGGCAGGCCCTTACCGAGGGCGTCTCAGAGGCCCGCGACCTCATCAACACTCCGGTGCTGCAGCTTGGCAGCCTTGAACTCGCAGCCCGCGCTGAAGAGCTGGCCCTCGAGCACGGATTCAAGTGCACCGTGCTCCACAAGGCCCAAATTGAAGCCCTAAAAATGGGCGGATTGCTGGGCGTCAACAAGGGTTCGGTGGATCCTCCCGTCTTCATCGTGCTCGAGTACCGCGGCGAGGGCGCTACCCAAGAGCATCCCACCGTCTTGGTGGGCAAGGGAGTCGTCTACGACACCGGCGGCATCAGCCTGAAGCCCAGCAACTTCATGGAAGACATGAAGTGCGACATGTCGGGCGCCGCAGCCGTGATCGGAACCTTCTGCGCCGTAGCGGCTGCCAAGCTTCCCGTGAACGTGGTGGGCCTGATTCCGGCCACCGACAACCGCCTTAACGGCAACGCGTTGGTTCCGGGCGACGTGATCACGATCTCAAACGGAGTCACCGTAGAGGTGCTCAACACCGACGCCGAGGGCAGACTGATCTTGGCCGACGCGCTGCACTACGCCAAAAAGTACCAGCCCAAGCTGGTCATTGACCTGGCCACCCTGACCGGAGCCGCCTCGCGCGCCATCGGCCCCTACGCCACCGTTGCCATGGGAACCGCCGACCGCGCCACCTGGGACGCCCTGCAGGCCAGCGCCGGCATGACGCACGAGCGCCTCGTCGAGTTCCCCTTCTGGGACGACTACAAGGACCTAATTAAAAGTGAGATCGCCGACATCAAAAACATCGGGGGCGCCGAGGCCGGAATGATTACTGCCGGCAAGTTCTTGGAGTACTTCATCGACTACCCCTACGTGCACCTTGACATCGCCGGGCCGGCATTCTTGGACCGCGCAATTACCTACTACGGCAAGGGCGGAACCGGAGTCGGCGTGCGCCTGCTCACCCACTTCTTGACTGCTCAATCCCGCGCATAGTGGCGGTTCGCGTCGGCATCACCTTAGGCGACCCCCACGGCATCGGGCCCGAGGTGGTGCTCAAGGCGCTCGCGCAGTTTGCTCCCGCGGCCGACGTGGAATTGGTCTGGTTTGCAGACCCTTTGCTGGTCAAGGGCCAAGCAGAGGCGCTAGGTTTGCCCGTGCCGTCGGTCCCCTGCGTGTGGCCACTGCCGCCCGTGGACTGGGCCTTTGGGCGCGGAACCTCCACCTCAGGCCAAGCTGCCCTCGACAGCCTCAACCTGGCCCTGGACGCCTGGCGCTCCGGCCAAATCGACGCGTTGGTCACGCCGCCGCTGAGCAAAGAACACGTTCCGCTGCCCGGATTCACCGGCCACACCGGCTACCTGGCCCAAGCCGCGGGAGGCGAAGCCCTCATGATGCTTCGGGGCGCTGAACTCACGGTCGCCCTCGCCACCGAGCACGTGGCCCTTACCGACGTTCGGGGGGCGCTCTCGGTGGACCTTGTCGTGCGCAAGCTCCGCGCGCTGAACGCTGCGCTGCGCCAGGACTACGGAGTGGCAAGTCCGCGCCTTGCCCTGCTCGCCCTCAACCCCCACGCCGGAGATGGCGGGCGCATCGGCAGCGACGAGCAAACCTGGCTTGCCAAGGCACTAGACACCGCAGTCCACGAAGGTTTGGACGTGCACGGACCCTTTGCCGCCGACGGATTTTTTGCCGCGCGGGGCTACCGCGACGTCGACGCCACCTTGGCGCTCTACCACGACCAGGGCCTGATTCCGTTTAAAATGCTTGCCTTTCACGACGGCGTCAACTGCACGGCAGGACTGGACTTGGTGCGGACCTCTCCCGACCACGGAACCGCCTGGGACCTCGCCGGCCTTGGCCGCGCTGACGCCGGCAGCATGCTCGCCGCCCTTCACACCGCGGTCGAGGTAGTAAAGAATCGCCGCGCAATACGCTGAGCGTTGTGGAATTTTTAGTACCTTTGCAGGCTCAAAGCGAAGTTCGTCATGAGACCACGTGAAACCATACTCCAGTTTTCGGGTCTCGCACTTGGCGAGCACCACTTTGAATTCGTCCTCGACGAAACGTTCTTTTCAGAATTTCCCCTGCAAGACCTTGAGGGTCTTCGGCCCGCCACCGTCCGTGTGCTGCTGCGTAAAGCCAACCACATGCTTGAGTTGGAATTTTCGTACGAAGGCGCCATGGACACCACCTGCGACCTGAGCAACGACCCGTTCGTGCTCGAGCTTTCGAACGCGTTTCGCGTAGTGGTCAAGTTTGGCGAAGCCTTCGACGACAGCGAACCTGAGGCGCTCGTGCTTCCGCACGGATCCTACGAAGCCGACCTCAAGCAGCACCTCTACGAATTAGTGGCACTGTCGGTTCCGCTGCAGCGCGTCAAACCTGAGCTCCGCGAAGAGGTCGACGCCGACGATTGGGATGATTCTGATTTGGACTTTTTAGACGACGGCGAAGAAGAATAAGATTTTTGACCAACGAATTGTTGAATTTTTAAACTGAGGAACCATGGCACATCCCAAACGCCGACAATCCAGTACCCGCCGCGACAAGCGCCGCACCCACGACAAGGCTCCTATGCCTACGCTTACGGTGTGCTCGGCTACGGGTGAAGCCCACCTGATGCACCGCGCCTACTGGCACGAGGGCAAGATGTACTACAAAGGCAAAGTAGTTATCGACAACAGCGCCCCTGCTGAAGCCGCTGAGGCCTAAGACTTTTGGGCCTTTGCGCCCTTTTGTGAATAAAAACCCGGTTCAAGCATGGCCTTGATGCCGGGTTTTTGCTTTTTTCGCCGCACTTTTGCCCTTCTAACTCCTTAGCTATGGACCTTAAAGAACTCCAGAATTTCATTCGTTTTGTCGCCAAGAGTGGCGCCCAAGAGGTATCCCTCGAAACGGATGACTTTAAGATTACGGTCAAAACCGGCCCCGACGGCGTCGTGTACGCCCAAGCGCCTGTGCTCGCTGCCGCTCCTACCGTGGCCGCCGCCCCAGTTGCCGCTGCTGCCCCAGCGGCTCCGGCCGAAGACACGTCAAAGTACGTGACGGTGACCGCGCCGATGATCGGTACGTTCTACCGCAAGCCAAGCCCCGACAAGCCCGTATTTGTCAACGTGGGTGACACGGTAAAGGCCGGCCAAACGGTCTGCATCATCGAAGCCATGAAGCTCTTCAACGAGATTGAGTGCGAGGTTTCAGGTACTGTAGTCAAGGTAATCGCCGACGACATGAAGCCGGTCGAGTACGGCCAGCCCTTGTTCTTGGTCGATCCGGCTTAATTCGCCCGCGCCATGATTAAAAAAATCCTCATCGCGAACCGCGGTGAAATCGCCATGCGCATCATTCGCACCTGCCGCGAGATGGGCATCAAGACCGTCGCTGTGTATTCAGAGGCAGACCGCGATTCACTGCACGTTCGCTTCGCCGACGAGGCCGTATGCATCGGTCCCGCCCCTTCGCGCGACAGCTACCTCAAGATTTCACACCTGATTGCGGCCGCCGAGATCACCAACGCCGACGCCATTCACCCCGGATACGGCTTTTTGTCTGAGAACTCGAAGTTTTCGCGCATTTGCGCCGAGCACGGAATCAAGTTCATCGGCGCCACGCCCGAGCAAATCGACAAGATGGGCGACAAGGCCACGGCCAAAGCGACCATGAACGAGGCCGGCGTACCCTGTGTTCCGGGCTCTGCAGGCCTGTTGGACTCGCTCGAGCACGCCAAGAAGACCGCCAAAGAAATTGGCTACCCCGTGATGATGAAGGCCACCGCCGGAGGCGGTGGCAAAGGAATGCGCGCGGTCTGGGCCGAGGCCGACCTTGAGAAGGCTTGGGAATCAGCCCGCCAAGAAGCCGCTGCTGCCTTTGGCAACGACGGTATGTACATGGAAAAGCTGATCGAAGAGCCCCGCCACATCGAGATTCAGGTCGTGGGCGACCAGTCGGGCCAAGCCGCGCACCTCAGCGAGCGCGACTGCTCGATCCAGCGCCGCAACCAAAAGCTGCTCGAAGAGACTCCGTCCCCCTTTATGACGCCCGAGCTGCGCAAAGCCATGGGCGACGCCGCCGTCAAGGCCGCCAAGTACATCGCCTATGAGGGCGCCGGCACGGTCGAGTTCTTGGTCGACAAGCACCGCAACTTCTACTTCATGGAGATGAACACCCGCATTCAGGTGGAGCACCCCATTACCGAAGAGGTTACCGATTACGACTTGATCCGCGAGCAGATTAAAATTGCCAGCGGAACCAAGATTTCAGGGCGCAACCACGAGCCGCACATGCACGCCATCGAGTGCCGCATCAACGCTGAGGACCCCTACCACAACTTTCGCCCCTGCCCGGGTAAGATTACCGCGTTCCACGCCCCTGGCGGCCACGGAGTGCGCATCGACACCCACGTGTACGCGGGCTACACGATTCCGTCGAACTACGACTCTATGATCGCCAAACTCATCTGCACCGGCCGCAACCGCGAGCAGGCCATCGAGCGCATGAAGCGCGCGCTGGACGAGTTCATCATCGAGGGCGTGCAGACGACGATTCCGTTCCACCGCCAGCTCATGGACCACCCTGACTTCGTCGCCGGAAACTACACGACGAAGTTCATGGAGTCCTGGGAGATGAAGTAGCCAGCGCTGAAGCGCGTTGCCGGTTACTCGTAACTTGTTTCTTGCCTCTCGTGCTGAAGCGGACTGCGGGCACCAGTAACTAGTTACGAGTAACTTGTTCCTTGTGCTGCGGCGGCCCGCGCAAACTAGAAACAAGAAACAAGAAACCTCGAGCCAACGACCCATGAAGCGCGCCTTCGGCATCCTCTACCACGTCTGGTACTACGCCCTGATGCTTGTGAGCATTCTGGGTCTGTTCCCGTGGTTGCTGTGGTACAGCCGCCGGGTGGAGCAGTTTCCGCGCTTTTACCGATTCGGACGCCTGTGGTCGGCCTGGATCCTCAACGGAATGGGCCTGATTCGCAAGGTCCGCTACGAGGCCCGCATCGACTGGTCGCGCACGTACATGGTGGTCGCAAACCACTCGTCGGAACTCGACGTGATGTACTGCTACCGGCTGGTCAAGTCGCCGACGGTGTTCATTGGCAAGGCAGAACTCGCGAAGCTTCCGCTCTTCGGATTCTTTTTTAAGCGCAGCAGCATCACCGTGGACCGCAACTCGATTGCGTCCAAGCGTCAGGTGCTCGAAAAAGCCCGTCGCCGCCTCGCGCGCGGAAGCGGCATGTGCATCTACCCCGAGGGCGGAATTCCGAAGGACCCGCGCGTGCGCCTGGCTCCGTTCAAAAACGGCGCGTTCCAGCTCGCGGTAGAGGCCGGGGTCCCCATTCTGCCCATTACCTTTCCCGACAACCGCCGGCACTTTCCTGACTTCACGCAGGGCGGGTTCCCCGGCCGCATTCGCGCCACCGTGCACGCCCCTATTGAGACGGTCGGTGCCGATCCCGACGCGCTCAACGCCCAGGTTTATGCCCTAATTTTGGCGGAACTCAATCGATACGCCGCCGAATCATGAACCTCACCCGCGAAGACGTCCTCAAGCTCGCTGACATCGCCAAGCTCGAACTCAGCGAGACCCAAGCCGACGCACTGCTCGGAGACCTCGAGAAAATGCTCGGGTTTGTCGGCAAAGTCCGCGCCTTGGACCTCGACGGGGTTGAGCCGCTGGTCTACATGACCGACCGCGAGAACGTGCTGCGCGACGACGTTCCGACCGAGCCCTTGAGCCACACCGACGCCCTGCGCAACGCCCCGGGGGCTGACAGCGACTACTTCCGGGTTCCGCGGGGGGGACAGGAATAAAACCAGTTACTAGCTGCTAGCTGGTAGCCGCGGCGGTTTCACCGCCGCAGGCCGTATCTTTAAGCATGGGAACACTTATTCTATTTTCGCTACTCGCCCTATTGGTGGTTGTACTGCTCGCCAAGGGAATCCGCATTGTTAAACAGTCCGAAGCCATGATCGTCGAGCGGCTGGGCAAGTACCACGGCACGCTGGAGTCGGGCATCAACGTGATTATTCCGGTGATTGACCGTCCGCGCCAAATCAACTGGCGCTACACCGAGACCGGATTCAATGGCGAAATCATTAGCATCTTCAAGCTGCAGGACCGCATTGACCTGCGCGAAAACGTGTACGACTTCCCGAAGCAAAACGTGATCACGCGCGACAACGTCGTCACCGAGATCAACGCGCTGATCTACTTTCAAATCGTGGAACCGCTCAAGTCGGTCTACGAAATCGGAAACCTGCCGAACGCCATCGAGAAGCTCACGCAAACGACCCTGCGAAATGTCGTCGGCGAAATGGATCTCGACCAGTGCTTAAGTAGCCGCGACACCATTAATGCTAAGCTCCGCGCCATACTCGACGACGCCACCAACAAGTGGGGCGTCAAGGTGAACCGCGTCGAACTACAGGACATTAATCCGCCGCTCGCGATCCGCGACGCGATGGAAAAGCAAATGCGCGCTGAACGCACGCGCCGCGCCACCATCCTCGAGGCCGAGGGTGAAAAGGGCAGCCAAATTTTGACGGCCGAAGGCCAGCGCGAGTCCGACATTCAGCGGGCCGAGGGACAGAAGCAATCCGCCATACTCGAGGCAGAGGGCCAGGCCCAAGCAAGAATTAGGGTTGCTCAGGCAGAGGCAGAAGCCATCAAGCTAGTTTCTGAGGCCGTGAAGGGCTATTCCGGAGACCCCGTGCAGTACCTGATCGCGCAGAAGTACCTCGAGACGCTGAACCAAATGACCTCGGGTAACGATACCAAGACGGTGTTTTTGCCCTACGAGGCTTCAGGAATTTTGAGCTCGCTCGGCGGCATCAAAGAGCTGCTCAAAAGCCAAGGTTAAAATCGCGTAGGTTTGCGCATGGCAAATTCGGCGCGCCCTGCCGCGGTGGGCTTCATTTTTGTGACTCTGCTGCTCGATATTATCGGGCTTGGAATCATTATTCCGGTCATTCCCCAGCTCATTCAGGAGCTCACGGGGGCCGACGTTGCAAATGCGTCACGCTACGGGGGTTGGCTGCTGTTTGCGTACGCCTTTTTTCAGTTCCTTTTTGCCCCGCTGGTGGGGGCGCTCAGCGACCGCTACGGACGCCGGCCCGTGCTGCTGTTTTCGCTGCTCGGATTCGGCCTCGACTACCTCGTGCTCGCCTTTGCGCCCACGTTGGCGTGGTTGTTTGTCGCCCGCGTGGTTTCGGGCATTTTCGGAGCCAGCTTTACCACCGGCTTTGCCTACATCGCCGACGTGTCGCCGCCTGAAAAGCGCGCCCAGAACTTTGGTTTGGTCGGAGCCGCCTTTGGCCTCGGATTCATCATTGGCCCGGTCACGGGCGGACTTTTGGGCGAAATTGGGCCACGTGTTCCCTTCTTTGTGGCGGCTGCGCTCACTTTTTTGAATATGGCCTACGGCTACTTTGTGCTGCCGGAATCGCTTCCCGCCGACCGCCGACGCGCGTTTGAGTGGAAGCGCGCCAACCCGCTCGGCACCCTCGTGGCGCTCAAGCGCTACCCCCGAGTGGTCGGCTTGATCGGCTCGCTGGTGTTCTTGTACATCGCGAGCCA
>DMDX01000022.1:0-836 GCA_003451355.1 Cryomorphaceae bacterium | reverse complement strand
GGTGTTCTTGTATATCGCGAGCCACGCCGTGCAGGGCACCTGGTCCTACTTCACCATTGAAAAGTTCAACTGGTCTCCCAAGGACATCGGCCTTTCGCTCGGAGCCGTCGGAATCCTCAGCGCCTTCGTTCAGGGCTTCCTGATCCGCAAGGCGATTCCAGCCCTCGGCCCCTGGCGCACCCTCATCGTGGGCATGATTTGCAACGTAGTGGGCCTCATTCTCTTTGCGCTGGTCCAGCAGCAGTGGATGCTCTACGCCTTCCTGGTTCCGTACGCGTTCGGAGGCCTCGCCGGCCCGGCCCTTCAAGGTCTGTTGAGCAACGGAGTTCCCGAGAACGAGCAAGGCGAGCTGCAGGGCGCGATGAGCAGCATGATGAGCGCGACGAGCATCGTGGGTCCTCCCCTGATGACCACCATTTTTGCGACCTTCACCGAGGCCGGGGCCCCCGTGTACTTTCCCGGCGCTCCCTTTGTGGCCGGAGCCTTGCTCAGCGCTACCTCGCTAGTGCTTATCTTAGGTCAGTACCGAAAATCGAAATTATGACCTGGACCATCTGGCTGATTGCCGCCGCCGTTCTCCTCCTTCTTGAGGTGTTTACTCCTGGATTTTTGCTGGCCTGCCTCGCGGTGGGCGCCGCAGGCGCCTCGGCCGGAGCAGCCCTCGGCTGGTCCATCGAGATCCAGCTCGTCCTGTTTTCCATCTTTAGCGGCCTGTCCCTCTGGCTGCTCCGGCCCCTGCTGCGCACGTGGTTCGCCGCGACCGGAGCCAAAACCAACCACGATGCCCTGATCGGAGCGGTCGGCCGTGTGGAGTCCGACGTCACCGCCGGCCACCG
>DMDX01000051.1:4263-4486 GCA_003451355.1 Cryomorphaceae bacterium | reverse complement strand
GCGCTTTTTTATTGTCGGTTCCGGAGTGGTCGGTGGCGCCCGGCGAAGTCGTGGCGCTCTACGGACCCTCGGGTTCAGGTAAGTCCACGCTGCTTTCGCTGCTCGCTGGCCAAGTCTTTGCCGACTCAGGCGATGTTTGGGTGGGGCGGAACCCGCATTCGCGGGATCGCCTGATCGCCGGGCATCCCGGGGTGGTCTGGGTCAAGCAGGATTTCGGCTTGTC
>DMDX01000051.1:0-3991 GCA_003451355.1 Cryomorphaceae bacterium | reverse complement strand
CGCGTCCCGCCCACAGCCTCTCGGGCGGAGAACAGCAGCGCTTGTCCATTGGGCGGGCCCTATTGGGCCGTCCGAGGGTACTTCTGCTCGACGAACCGTTTAGCCACGTCGACGGATTCCACAAGGAGCGCCTCCTTCAGCTGCTTACGGCGTGGCAGCGCAAAACCCGATGCACGGTAGTGCTCGTCGCCCACGACGTGCGCGATGCCGCCCGCTGGGCCCACCGCATTGACGTGCTCCAAGACGGAAGTATCGTCGAATCAGGCTCGGGCGCCCAGCTCTTCGCTGCGCCCCGGACCAAACCCATGGCCTACGCCTGGGGGCCAATCAATGAATTGCCCTGGGCCCGAGTGCCCGAAGGCCTGCGTGCGCATCCGCATGCGTTCCGCCAGGGACGCCGCTGGTTTCTGCGGCCCGAATTCCTTGACGCCGAACTTCTCGCCCAAACCTGCGGTTCGATGAGCGAACTCGAGCGCTGGACCGAGGGCGGAACTACCTACGTTCGCGCCTCGGCGGGCGGCCTTCACTGGCTGCTTCGCGAAACGGACGCTCGTTAGGTCGGGGCAAACGTTTGCCACAAAAAAAACCGCCCGCTCCTCGCGGAACCGGCGGCTTCAAGTAGTAGCTCTATTCGATTTATTTTATCTTCTCCACAACGGCCTTGAACGCCTCCGGGTGGTTCATGGCCAAATCAGCCAAGACCTTGCGGTTGAGTTCGATATTGTTGGCGTGGAGCTTGCCCATCAGCTGGCTGTAGGACAATCCGTGCATGCGAGCACCCGCGTTGATACGGGCAATCCACAGGGCGCGGAAGTTGCGCTTCTTGGCGCGGCGGTCACGGTAGGCGTAACCAAGGGCTTTTTCGACGGCGTTTTTGGCGACCGTCCAAACATTTTTGCGGCGACCGAAGTAGCCTTTTGCCATTTCGAGTACGCGCTTACGGCGTGCACGAGAGGCAACATTATTTACAGAACGTGGCATAGAAAATTAATTTTTGGTAACGCGGACCGATTCGGTAGTGAACTACGTGGCGGACTCTTAGGGGCGTTTACGCAGGGTTGATTAAACCAGAGAACAATACAAAAAAGGATTACAGAACGAGCTGCTCCTTCACAGATTTTACGTCGGAGGGGTGCACCAACGTAGCGTGGGTCAGGCGGCGCTTGCGGTCGGTAGCCTTCTTGGTCAGAATGTGGCTTTTGAACGCGTGCTTGCGCTTGATTTGGCCAGTACCGGTCAGCTTGAATCGCTTCTTGGCGCTGGATTTGGTCTTCATCTTAGGCATGGTACAGAACTATTATTTGAGCTACTATTTCTTTTTGATCGGAGCAATCAAGATAAACATCCGCTTTCCTTCAAGGTGGGGCATGGCCTCCACTTTGCCGAGGTCGGCGACACCTTGAGCCAGTTTGAGGAGCAGCAATTCGCCTTGTTCTTTGTAGATGATGGAGCGTCCACGAAAGAACACGAAGCTCTTCAGTTTGGCACCTTCTTCTAAGAACTTTCGGGCGTGCTTGAGCTTGAACTCGTAGTCGTGGTCGTCCGTTTGGGGTCCAAACCGGATTTCTTTGATTACTACTTTCTGTGCTTTAGATGCGATTTCCTTCTGCTTCTTCTTTTGGTCGTACAAGAACTTCTTGTAGTCAATGATTTTGCAGACGGGAGGATCGGCATTCTCGGCGATCATCACCAAGTCGAGCTCGTCCGCTTCGGCCATGGCCTGTGCTTCGCGAGAACTGATGACGATGGGTTCTTGCCCGTCCCGCACAAGGCGGACTGTCGGCACACGAATGTGCTCGTTAATCTTGTGGGCGGCTTCCGGCTCGCGGTAGCCACGTCCTTGGCGGGGTCCCGAAGGTTTATTGTTCCTCAGAGGGGTCAGGTTTTAAATTTATCTCTAGTCTCACAGGGCAGAAAGCCGTTCGGCTACTTCGGTGCGTACACGTTCCGCAAACTGTGCGGGCGTTTCGGCTCCGAGGTCTCCTTCTCCGTGGCGGCGAACCGATACGGTTTGGGATTCCTGCTCTTTCTCGCCGACCACCAACATGAACGGGATCTTGCGCACTTCCGCGTCGCGGATCTTGCGTCCGACCTTTTCATTCCGGTCGTCAACGAGGGCGCGAATATCGGACATTTCGAGCAGACTCACAACCTGTTGGGCGTAGTCATTGTAGCGTTCTGAGATTGGAAGCACCACCGCTTGCTCCGGGGTAAGCCACAGCGGGAAGTTTCCGCCGCAGTGCTCGAGGAGGACGGCCACGAAGCGCTCCATTGAACCGAAGGGCGCGCGGTGAATCATTACCGGGCGGTGCATCTCGTTGTCGGCGCCTTTGTACTCAAGCTCAAAGCGTTCGGGTAGGTTGTAGTCGACCTGGATGGTTCCGAGCTGCCACTCACGTCCGAGGGCGTCGCGCACCATGAAGTCGAGCTTGGGCCCGTAGAATGCGGCTTCGCCGTATTCAATGACGTAAGGGAGCCCCTTGTCTTGAGCAGCCTTGATGATGGCTTGCTCGGCCTTTTCCCAGTTTTCGGGCGAACCGATGTACTTGGAGGGATTCTCGGGGTCGCGCAAGCTCACTTGGGCCTTAAACGACGGAAAATCAAGCGTTTTGAAGATGTACAGCACCAAGTCGATCACCTTCATGAACTCGTCCAGAAGCTGGTCCGAGGTACAGAATAGGTGGGCGTCGTCCTGAGTGAATCCGCGCACCCGTGTGAGGCCGTGGAGTTCGCCACTTTGCTCGTATCGGTATACGGTTCCGAATTCGGCGAAGCGAAGCGGAAGGTCGCGGTATGAGCGCGGCTGTGCCTTGTAAATCTCGCAGTGGTGCGGGCAGTTCATCGGCTTGAGGAGGTACTCCTCGCCCTCTTCAGGCGTGAGAATCGGCTGAAAGGAGTCCTTGCCGTACTTCTCGTAGTGGCCCGAGCACACGTAGAGTTCTTTGTTGCCGATGTGCGGCGTGATGACGGGCAGGTATCCGGCCTTCTTTTGGGCGGCCTTCAAGAAGTTCTCGAGGCGCTCGCGTAAGGCTGCGCCTTTGGGTAGCCACAACGGCAAGCCTTGGCCGACGCGCTGGCTAAAGGTGAAGAGTTCAAGTTCGCGGCCCAGCTTTCGGTGGTCGCGCTTTTTGGCCTCTTCGAGCAGGGCCAGGTGCTCTTCGAGCATGCTCGCCTTGGGGAAGGATACGCCGTACACGCGGGTGAGCTGCGGATTCTTCTCGTTGCCACGCCAGTAGGCTCCGGCCACGTTCATAATCTTGACGGCCTTGATGTACCCGGTGTTCGGAATGTGTCCGCCGCGGCAGAGGTCGGTAAAGTTGGCGTGGTCGCAGAACGTGATGGTTCCGTCCTCGAGGTTCTCGATGAGTTCCGTTTTAAACGGATTACCCGCGTAGGTCGCCAGCGCCTCGGCCTTGGTCACCGAACGCATGCGGAATTCAGCCTTCTCACGGGCGAATTCGAGCATCTGCTTTTCGAGTTTCACAAAGTCACCCTCGCCAAAGGCTTCGCCGCGAAAGTCCACGTCGTAGTAGAATCCAGCCTCGATCGAGGGACCGATCGTGAGGTGGGCGTTGGGGTAGAAGTGAAGCAGCGCCTGAGCGAGCACGTGCGCAGAGGAGTGCCAGAACGCCGCTTTGCCTTCGGGTTGGTCCCAGGTGAAGAACACGAGGGTTCCGCTGCCGGCAAGGGGCTCGTTGAGCTCAACGGTTTGCCCGTTCCACTTTGCGGTGAGGGCGTTTTGGGAGAGTCCGCGGCTGATGGATTCGGCCACCTGCATGGCCGTGGCGCCGTCGGAATAGGTACGGACAGAGCCGTCGGGGAGGGTAATGTCAATCATGGCTTCGCTACAAGTGAAGGAGGCCCAAAGGTAGGGCGGGTCCGTATCTTTGCCGGCCATGACGCACGACGAAATTTTGGCGGTTTTGAACAGCCGCTGTGCCGGAACCCTGATGGAAACGCTCGGCATCGAATACACTTCGATGACCGACGA
>DMDX01000143.1:6310-6988 GCA_003451355.1 Cryomorphaceae bacterium | reverse complement strand
GGTAGACCAGTGAATTTTTGGCACTGGACCCGTGAAAGGCTCCGCGGGCCTTGTTTTTGTGGGACGCAGAAAGGGCCAGAACGCGGCGGTCGTTGCTCACCGACTCGCGGATGTCGCCCAGCCAGCCCTCAGTGTCGTAGCGGCGCAGCACCTTGTAAAAAATTCGGTCGGCGGCCACTCGGGCCTTGGCCAAATCTGCGCGAATGCGGGCGAGCTCTGGCGAAGCGTTGCTCCGCACCAAGCCGTTGCGCTCAAATACGCCTTCAATAAGGCGCGGAACTTCGTCTTCAGGCGGAAAAGGCCGGGCCAAAGCATCCAAAGTTGGCGCGTACTCAGCGTGCGTCGAAATAAACCTAAAGGCATTGGCGTAGGCCTGAAACTGGGCGTGGATTGCGAGGCACTGCTCGGCGGTCAGCACCGCACCCTCAATGCGCAGCATCGGCAGGGCATCGTCGACCTCGGCGGCCGCCACAGCTGGAAAAAAGTGGCCGCGCTCCATCAAACGCAGCAGCTCATCCACCTGAAGCAGTTCGGGCTCTACCGCGGCGCGGTCGGACTGGGGTTGGGCCTCGCGCAGGCGCAGGCGGCCTTTGCGGGTCGCGGCGTGTTCCGCGGCCAAGTCCTTGACGGCCTGAAAGTCAAGCAGGTCAGCAGCCTCGGGCGGGTACAGCATCGTGA
>DMDX01000143.1:5556-6017 GCA_003451355.1 Cryomorphaceae bacterium | reverse complement strand
AGGCGGTCCATTCCGATGCCCATTCCTGAAGTGGGGGGCATTCCGTACTCGAGGGCGCGCACAAAGTCAAGGTCGATGAACATCGCCTCGTCGTCGCCTTTGGCGCTGAGCGTGAGCTGCTCCTCGAATCGCTCGAGCTGGTCGATGGGGTCGTTGAGCTCCGAGTACGCATTGGCGATCTCCTTGCCGTTAATAAACAGCTCAAATCGCTCGGTCAGTCGGTCGTCGTCGCGGTGGCGCTTGCACAGCGGAGACATTTCAACCGGGTAATCCGTAATAAATGTGGGTTGCACGTAGTGGTGCTCACAACGGTCGCCAAAAATGGCGTCGATCAGTTTTCCCGAACCCATTTCGTCTGAAACCTCGACCCCAACCGACTTGGCGGCGGCCCGAATCTCGTCTTCGGTCTTGCCCAAAAGGTCGAGGCCGGTATGCGTTTTAATCGCTTCCAAAATCGGCAC
>DMDX01000143.1:4136-5387 GCA_003451355.1 Cryomorphaceae bacterium | reverse complement strand
ACCGTAAACTCTGGGTTGTGGGTGCGGTCCATTCCTTCGTTGCGGAAGTCTTTGGCAAATTCGTACACTCCGTCAAATCCGCCCACAATCAAACGCTTGAGGTAGAGCTCGTTGGCAACACGCAGGTAGAGCGGAATATCCAAGGCGTTGTGGTGCGTCACAAAGGGCCGCGCGGCGGCTCCGCCTGGAATCGGCTGCAGAATCGGGGTCTCAACCTCGAGGTAGCCGGCCTCGTTAAAGATGCGGCGCATCGTGCTAAAAATCTTGGTGCGGGCCACGAACACGTCGCGCACACCCTCGTTCACCACGAGGTCCACGTAGCGCTGGCGGTAGCGCAGTTCGGGGTCGCTGAACGCGTCGTACACGGTTCCGTCCGCGTCCTTTTTCACGGTCGGAAGCGGGCGCAGCGACTTGCTCAGCACCTCGAGGCGCGTGGCGTGCACACTGATTTCTCCGGTTTGCGTGGTGAACACGTGGCCGTAGAATGCCACAAAGTCTCCGAGGTCCAAATGCTTCTTGAACACGTCGTTGTAAAGTGCCTTGTCGTCGCCGGGGCAGATCTCGTCGCGGTTGACGTACACCTGAATGCGGCCCGTGCTGTCCTGGACGCTGGCAAACGAAGCCTTGCCCATGATGCGTTTGGCCATGAGTCGGCCGGCCACACAGACTTCGGCGTAGGCCTCGGGGTTGGCGGCGTAGCCGCTTAAAATGTCGGCCGCGTGGTGGGACACGGGCACTTCGGCCGCGGGGTAGGGATCCACGCCCAATGCGCGGAGTTCTCCCAATGCCTGGCGTCGAAAAAGTTCTTGTTCGCTGAGTTGGCGCTCCATGCGGCAAAGATAAGGGCTTGACCTCGCGCGGGGGCGGGCGAATCCGAGCGCCGTATCTTTGGGGCCCTCAAGGATTTTACTATGTCTGACCGCCGCGTTCGCGTTCGTTTTGCCCCCAGCCCCACCGGCCCGCTCCATATGGGTGGGGTCCGCACCGCTTTGTACAACTACCTCTTTGCCAAAAAGTTAGGCGGAGACTTTTTGCTCCGCATCGAAGACACGGACCAAACTCGCTTTGTTCCAGGCGCCGAGCAGTACATCGTGGATGCGCTGGCTTGGTGCGGAATTTCGCCCGACGAAGGCATCGGCGTGAACGGCCAAATCGCCGACCACGGCCCGCACGCGCCCTACCGCCAGTCCGACCGAAAACCCATGTACCGCGCCTACGCCGACCAGCTTTTAGCCGCCGGCCACGCCTACT
>DMDX01000143.1:3564-3800 GCA_003451355.1 Cryomorphaceae bacterium | reverse complement strand
ATCACGCGTACAGCAATGAAAAACAGCCTCACGCTGCCCGAAGACGAGGTTGCGCGCCGACTGGATGCGGGTGATGCCTACGTAATCCGCGTGAAGATGCCCCGCAACGAAGAGGTCAAGTTTGAAGACCGCATTCGCGGCTGGGTAAGCGTCAATACGCTCAACCTCGACGACAAAGTCCTGCTCAAAGGTGACGGAATGCCCACCTACCACCTTGCCAACGTGGTCGACGACCA
>DMDX01000143.1:1679-3359 GCA_003451355.1 Cryomorphaceae bacterium | reverse complement strand
TGGGAACAGCCTGAATTTGCGCACCTTCCGCTGCTGCTTCGCCCTGACGGAAACGGCAAGCTTTCAAAGCGGGACGGGGACCGCCTGGGATTCCCGGTGTTTCCGCTCAACTGGGCCAACGCCGAGACGGGCGAAACCGCGAGCGGGTACCGCGAGCGGGGATTCTACCCCGAGGGCTTCGTGAACATGCTGGCCTTTTTAGGCTGGAACCCCGGAACCAACCAAGAGATTTTCACGCTCGACGAGCTCGTGCAGGCCTTTTCGATCGACAAAGTCCACAAAGCGGGTGCCCGTTTTGACTTCGAAAAAGCCAAGTGGTTCAACCAGCAGCACCTTCGCCAGCGATCACCCGAAGTGCTTGCGTCCGAATACCAAGCGGGCGTCGCCGCAGCGTTTGGCGCCACGGTCGGTACCGACTTCGCCGCCAAGGCGTTAACCCTCTTTTTGGATCGCGCGGAATTCATTTCGGACGCCGTCCATGCGGCCCCCTATCTATTTGCGAAACCATCCGAATACGACGCCGTGATGGTGGGCAAAAACTGGACGCCTGAGTCGGCCGGACATCTGCGCAGCCTGGCTCCGCGATGGGCCGCAACCGACTATACAGAATCCGCACTCGAAGAGGCGTTTAAAGCGTTTCTCGCCGAAACCGGACTCGGATTTGGCGCTGTCGGCCCCGTCGTTCGCCTCGCCATCGCCGGAACCACCCAAGGCCCCAGCATCTTTGGCGTGATGGAGCTCCTCGGCCGTGCCGAATGCGAATTGCGCATTGAATCCGCCATAGTCATCCTTGGTTAAGCGGTCATGAAGCGCAAAACCAGAATCGACCTCGTCGACCAGCGTGAGTACGCCTTTCACGGATGCCTCCCTGAAGAAGCAATCATCGGAAGCGATTACCTAATCAACGTACGCGCTTGGGCGAATGTGAACCATTCTGCGTCCACAGACGACCTCAACGATACCCTCGACTATGTGGCCCTGCGCCGCATCGTCAGTGAAGAAATGGCAATCCGCGCCAACCTTCTCGAAACGGTTCTGGAGCGAATAACCACTCGCGTACTCAAGGAACACCCTATCGTTGAACGTATTAAAGTTTCGCTCGCCAAGCTCAACCCGCCTTTAGACGGAGACGTCAAGGCCGTGCGCGTGGTCTGGGCCGTACGCCGCTAGGCCATATTCACATCCGACGCGCGGGGTTCGTTTGATTTCGCTACTTTTGCACTCCTCCATGGTCTCGTGGCCGAGAGGTTAGGCAAGGCTCTGCAAAAGCTTGTACAGCGGTTCGAATCCGCTCGAGACCTCCAAAATCAACCGGTAGCCCCAAAGCTGCCGGTTTTTTTATTTCTCGTTTTAAGCGCTTCGCGCTACGGCGCCTTCGGCGCTAGGGCTGCTTCGCGGCTACAGCCGCTGCGCGGCACAATTAACCAGTGGCTAGCCGTTCACTCGCCAACGAACCAACCTTGCCAATATTGCCAACCTCGCCAATATTGCTATATTCGTTAGACCAAATAATGAACCAAATCACTTATGATACTCGTGCTTTCTCCCCAAGAAGGCCTGCGCAAGCGTTTCGAAGAAACACTTAAGGCCCAGCACATTGAGGTAGCTCAAGCGTCCAGTATAGCCGACTGGATTGAGCAAAACAACCTCAAACTTCCGTACCTGGCAATCCTGGACATC
>DMDX01000143.1:0-1435 GCA_003451355.1 Cryomorphaceae bacterium | reverse complement strand
TACGCCCCGCCCGCTGAAATGACTGAACGTGAGCGCATTGTGGCCATGATTCAAAAAAGCCTCAAGCAAAACATCAATGTCGAGAGCCTTGCGCGGGCGCTCCACATGAGCCGTAGCTCGCTGCAGCGCGCCTGCATCCGCCACTTTAAAATCGGGCCGAAAGAACTCATCACCCAGCATAAAATTCAGCAGGCCATGCGCCTTATTGAGCTGGGATCCAACAATGTAGCGTCGCTCGCCTT
Organism: Cryomorphaceae bacterium; assembly: GCA_003451355.1. Taxonomy (GTDB): domain Bacteria; phylum Bacteroidota; class Bacteroidia; order Flavobacteriales; family Schleiferiaceae; genus TMED14. Next base: position 1,193 of record DMDX01000143.1, on the reverse strand, counting down.
TACAGTGGGCTACAGCAACGTCAACAACTTCATTTCAGCCTTTAAGCGCATGACGAGCCAGACGCCAAAAGAGTACATGAAGCACAACACAAGCTTGAGGAACAGCACTCCTAGAACATAAAACGCATGGTTTGAGGGGCTACCTTTGCAGGGTAAGCCCTTTGAACTATGAATACCCCCTCTTTTCTTCGCGAACTCGGAATCCAAAACCACAACGCAGGCACATGGATCGGAAGTCAGTCTTTTGACAGCACAGAACGCATTACCAGCAGCACTCCGGTTGATGGTAGCGTAATCGGTAGTGTGTCGGTCACGACGGCCGAACAGTACAATCAAGCTGTTGACGCCGCCCATGCTGCGTACCTAGAATGGCGCAACGTACCTGCGCCCAAACGTGGAGAAGTGGTTCGTCAGTACGGCAACCTACTCCGCGAGCACAAAGAAGCCCTTGGTGCCTTGGTGAGCTACGAAATGGGTAAATCCCTCGCTGAAGGTCTTGGTGAAGTTCAAGAAATGATCGACATCTGCGACTACGCCGTAGGTCTTTCGCGCCAATTAGCCGGTCTCACCATGAAATCTGAGCGCCCTGACCACTTTATGATGGAACAGTGGCATCCCGTAGGCGTCGTAGGCGTTATTTCAGCCTTTAATTTTCCAGTCGCCGTTTGGGCCTGGAACGCGTGCATCGCGTGGGTATGCGGTGATGCGGTGGTTTGGAAGGCCTCTGAAAAAGTTCCCTTGAACGCCGTCGCGTGCCAGCTTCTTTGGAACCAAATCGCTGAAGCTAACAACGTCCCAGCTGGCCTCTCGTGCATCGTCACTGGCGGAGTTGATGTAGGTGTTTGGATGTCTGAGGATAGCCGACTTCCCGTGCTTTCTGCTACCGGTTCTACCCGCATGGGTCGCGAAGTAGGTAAAAAGGTTGCCGAGCGATTTGGCCGCAGCATCCTTGAACTTGGTGGCAACAACGCCATTATCGTCACGCCTACTGCCGACCTTAAAATGACCGTGACTGCTGCGGTATTCGGAGCCGTTGGCACCGCCGGACAGCGCTGCACCTCTACGCGCCGCCTTATTATTCACGAAAGCATTTTTAGCAAAGTCATTGACGCCATTAAAAACGCCTACGGTCAGCTCAAAATTGGTACCCCATTAAACGCTGAAAACCACGTTGGCCCATTGATCGATGCGGC
>DMDX01000173.1 GCA_003451355.1 Cryomorphaceae bacterium | reverse complement strand
CTGACCGCCCATTCGGCGACCGTCCACCCCGCGGTGACCGCCCATACGGAGACCGTCCGCCACGAGGAGATCGTCCCTACGGCGACCGTCCTGCGCGCCCCAGCACTCCAGGAGGCGCCTTCAAAACCTTTGGTCCGAAAAAGGAATTCCGCGCCAACGACAGCCGCGGCGCACGTCCGAGCCGACCTATGGGCCCACAAACCAACGAGCCAACGTACCAACCTGGCCAACCCGGCCAACCCGGCCAACAGCCCTACGAACCATGGAACATGGAAGGCCTTGGTCCCAAGCACTTTAGCGGCGACGGCCGAATCCACCCCAAGTACGGAAATGACGGCCGTGAGTACAAATCGGGCGTTCCAAATACAGGGTTCCGAAAGCAGCCCACAGGGCGTCCGAAATTCAAGACGGCCGAGGAGTATGCGCCCGACAGCGATACGATGCGCCTCAACCGCTACCTCGCCCATGCAGGCATTTGTTCGCGCCGCGAGGCTGACGACCTGATTGCGCAAGGCCTAGTCACCATCAACGGCCAAGTGGTCACTGAAATGGGCTACAAGGTGGCTCCGGGCGACGACGTCCGCTACGCAGGTGAACGCCTGAAAAGCGAGCGCAAAGTATACGTGCTGCTGAACAAGCCCAAGGGCTTTATCACGACCGTCGACGACGAGCGCGCTCGCAAAACGGTGATGGATTTGGTCAGTAAAGCTTGCCGCGAGCGCATTTACCCTGTGGGTCGCCTTGACCGCGGAACCACGGGCGTCCTGCTGCTCACCAACGACGGAGCGATGGCCAAAAAACTGACGCATCCGAGCCACGGAGCGCTGAAAATCTACCACGTGACGCTGGACAAGCCGTTTAGTCCGGCCGACGCCGACAAACTCAAGCGCGGAATCAACCTTGAAGACGGCCCCGTAGCGGTCGACAAGCTCGAAATGCCTGATCCCGAGAATCCGTATGAAGTAGGCGTCGAAATCCACGTGGGCCGCAACCGCATTGTGCGCCGCATGTTTGGAGCCCTCGGGTACGAAGTCGTCAAACTGGACCGCACGGTATTTGCAGGACTTACCAAGAAGAACCTCTCGCGCGGCCAGTACCGACTGCTTAACGAGAAAGAAATCTCCTTCCTCAAAATCCTGCAGTAAATGCACCGAGCCTTCCGCATCCTCCTATGGGTTTTGGCCGTCCTGACGGCGGCCCTAGGCGGATTGGCGGGCTACGTGTACACCCACCAGGACGAGCTCAAAGCCCAAATGCTGGGCGCCGTCAACGAGCGCCTCAACAGCCCGGTACAGATTGGGGGGCTTGAGGTAGACCTCTGGGGCCAGTTTCCCGACGTCTCGCTGCGCTTCGACCGCGTGCTGGTTCCGGACCCTCAGATTCCGACCGACAGCCTCGCGTACGCCGAGTCGGTCTACGCTCAGTTTGACCTATTTAAGGCCATTCGCGGAACCTATATTTTGCAGCGCATCACCCTTCGCGACGGCCGCCTCAAACTGCGCTGGAACGAAGACGGTACCCACAACTACGGCATTTTCAAGGAGGATTCGAGCGAAACCTCGAACGCCGCCGTCCAACTCGACGGCGTCACCGTCTTGAACACCAAAATCACACTGAGCGGATACGGAAACCCTCCGTGGTCCCAGACCCTGATCGCGGAACGCGTCCGGGCACGGGGCACGCTCGACGCCGATGCGTTCGCGGCCGAACTAGACTGGGAACTCTGGATGCCGAACCTCACCGCCCGCCCGATCCGAATCGAGGGCGAAGCCGAAATGAACGGAAGCGACGGGATGTTTGCGGTTCCGCGCGGAGCCCTCAACGTCGCCGGCTGGACCCTCGACCTGAACGGCGAACTGCGCAACGGCCAAGGCCAATGGAACCTCGCGGCAGACGACCTCGACGTGGCCAAAGTGATTGCGCTTATTCCGACGGCACTGCTTACGGATCCCGAAACCCTAAAGCTGACCGGCGCAGTCAACCTGACGGCCAAGGCCGTAACCACCACCCAAGGTAGCCGACTTGTCGCGGACGCCACCTGGACCAACGGTGGCCTCACCTCGGGTGCGTTTGACTTTAGCGGAATCTCTGCCCAAATCCACGCCGACAACGGAGCCCAAGCGCGCACCGCCAGCACCGAACTGCTTATTGACATCAAGTCTGCCCAAAGCACTGAAGGCCAGGTCACAGGCCGCCTCACCCTCGCCAACCTCGACGCCCCCAACCTCGAGTTTGCGGGCAATGTGACGGTGGGCATCGCCGAATTCCTGCGCTGGATCGACATCACGACGTGGGACGAAGCCAGCGGTTCCGCGCAAGGAACCCTCGGCTTCACTCAGCACTACCCCAGCCTTGAAGAGCTTGGAAACCAAGGTGTTTGGGGCGGAATGTGGTCCGGAACCCTCGCCCTCAGTCCCGGCCGCTGGAGGCCCCAAGGCAACTCCGTGGCCCTCGAAGTTCAAGGCGGCGAACTCGACCTGCTCGGCCAGGACCTTGGGCTTCGCAACCTCAAAATCGCCATCGGCCAGTCCGACGCCAATGTTTCAGGCCGCATCCGCAACGCCCTCAACGACCTTAGTATGGCCCATGACCTCCAAGTGACCTCGAAGCAACTCAATGTGGGCCAACTATCTGATTCCGAGATATGGAACGGACTTTGGACCGGACCCGCCGACCCCAACGACCCCGAATTCAACGACCCCTACCGCGTCGAACTCAGCGCCAGCCGAGTGCACTACGACGACCTGCACCTGAGCAACGTACAAAGCCTTATCGTAGGGCGCGGCCTCAACTTCAGCTTTCAAAACACCGCCGCCGACCTCGGCGGAGGCCAAATCCGCGGCCGTGGCGACTGGACGGCAGCCCAGACCGACGGAGGCCTCCTCAGCACCCAGCTTCAGTTTGCGCGGGTACGCCTCAGCACCCTGCTTCGCGAAGTCAACAACTTCAACCAAACTAGTCTTACCGCGTCCAACGTCGACGGCGTGCTCGACGCCACCGCCGCCATCCATCTGGACTTTGACGCGAACTACGACTGGGTTCCGTCCAGCCTCATCGCCGAAATACAATTCAACCTCGAGGGCGGACGCC
>DMDX01000104.1:12168-35894 GCA_003451355.1 Cryomorphaceae bacterium | reverse complement strand
GATTTTGATTCCGAATCGGATTCGGCTGTCTTTGCAGATCCGGAGCGCATGGATCAGGTAATTCTGAATTTAATATCGAATGCGATAAAGTATTCACGTGACGAGCCTGGTGGATTTGTGCGGGTCGCCATCGAAGATTCCGGCGACAAGACCTACAACGTCATCATTGAAGACAATGGCCTCGGAATCTCTAAAGAAGATCTCGGCCGGGTATTCGAACGCTTTTACCGCGGGGACCGCAGCCGGACACGCACCAAAAAAATCGGCGGGACCGGCCTTGGCCTTGCCATCGTAAAGCACATCGTCGAAGCCCACGGACACGCCGTCAAAGTCACCTCGACACAAGGGGTAGGGACTGCGTTTTCGTTTACGATTTCAAAGGCCCAGCCATTGGCCGTTAGCTAATAGCTTTGCGGCATGACCACCCTTGATTCTGAATTGCTCGACCGCCTTGAGGCGCTGCGCACCAAGTACGCGGCTTCTGGCCAGTCGCTGATTGACTTTCTCGACGGATTGCTCGAGGCCGACTACATCACCTACTGGGACTACATTCGGCTCGACAGCTTGCTGAGCTTGCAGCAGCCACGGACTCCGCACCACGACGAGCCGATTTTTATCATGTACCACCAGATCACGGAGCTGTACTTCAAGCTGGTGCTTCACGAACTTGATGCCGCGGTAGCTGCTCCGATGCCCGGGACCGCCAACTGGACCCCTGCCCATACCGAGGCGCTCACCGAGCACGTGCGCCGCTGCACCCGCTACTTTGGGGCTCTTGAGAACTCGTTTGCGGTGATGACCGACGGCATGAACCGCGAGCAGTTCCTGCGCTTCCGCATGGCACTGATCCCGGCAAGTGGATTTCAATCAGGTCAGTACCGCATGATCGAAATGGCCCTTGCCCGCCTGAACGAGCTCGTCCATTTGGACGTGCGCGCCGACTACGCCGACGTGCACGACCCCCTCGCGCTTTTGGATAAAATTTACTGGCGGGGAGGCGCAACCATCGCCGCAACCGGTGAAAAGACGTTGACGCTGAAGCAGTTCGAGTCAAAGTACGCCAAAGAGTTTGCGGAGCGCGCCGTGGCCCTCAGCGGCCAGACGGTCTCGGACCGAGCGCGCATTTTGGAAGAACAAGGTGGAATGACCGACGAACTTCGCCACGCGCTGCGTGAGCTCGACGCGCAAGTCAACGTCCGTTGGCCGATGCAGCACCTCAAGACGGCCGGCCGCTACCTCGCCAAACAGCCCAGTGACACGCGGGCAACGGGCGGAACCAACTGGCCGAAGTACCTGCCTCCCAAGTTCCAGCTCCGCATCGCGTTTCCATTTTTGTGGACCGATGCCGAGCGCGAAGCCTGGGGAACGAGCAGCTAGTTGCTCGCAGCTAGTTGCTGCGGAGCATAGCTCAAGATTTCGCACACAAGATCCTCGCTGTAGTCGGGCCACCGCACGGGCTGGGGCGGAGGGCTGTTGAGCCACTTGCTGATCTTGAGCTTGGCGAGACTTGGCGCGTGCCAAGCGCCCGCCTTGCGCAGTGCCGCTGCGTTGCATTCTTGTTCGTACTGCCCTTTGATGGGAATAACCGCCAGACGCTTGCCGTGAAAAAGGGTTTCGGTGGGCAATTCAAATCCGGCGCTGCAGAGTACGGAATCTGATTCCGCAAATGCCGTTAAAAACGCTTCGGTCGTGACGGCTTCGGCGCGGAACGCTCCGCGTTCAATTGGTGCCGCCAGCTGGGGGACAAATGCGGTGACCGGAACCGGGCAGTCTTCGAGCGCTTCAACCAAGGCATCCACGCTGTAGGCGGGTAGGTAGACCAGCAGTTGCGGCTTCGGATTCGCCGTGAGTGTGCGAATTTCACTGCGAATTAGGGGCGGATGCACGCCCGGGGCGACCGCCTGTACATGAAACCCAATGGACTGCCGTGAGGGCGCATAGTTTTTTAAAATCCACTCTCCGAGCGGGTTGCGGTGTTTGGGTCGGGGGGACAATGGGTGCCGCACGCCCGCTTGGTGGCTGAGCTCGAGAAGGGTTCCGCCCCGTAGCCAGACCGCCCATGCGCTCACAGGCTCAAAGTCGTTGACAATCAAGTCGTAGCCGTGAATGGGCGCGCGAAATACGTCGCGAACAAAGCGCAGCCAGCGGTTCTTAATGAGCGTACGGGTGATGCTCAAGCCACCGTGTGCGTTGTACTTCAGTGAGATTCCGCTCCAAGAACGCTGCATCCCGCCGGGTAGGTTCAGCTGGCTCTCGGTCCCAGAAATCCACACGTCCACTTGGGCGTGCTTTGCAAGCAGCGGAATCAGGTGCCGAGCCCGAGCCACATGGCCATTGCCCGTGCCCTGAACCGCGTATAAAATTTTCATTCGTCCGAATCTGCTTCGTTGAGAAGCATAGAGAGCAAATGCCGGGCCGAAGCGTCTACTTTTTCATCTTCCTCTTCCACATCGCGTACATCTGGATGTTGGTAGATCGACCACGCCGTACCGTCCCATTCTAAAGCGGTGAGGTTTTCGATCCAATCGCCTGAATTTAAGTACTCAATTTCGCGTTCTCCTACGTGAATTGTGCGCATTTGGGGCTGGTGGATATGGCCACAAATCACGCGCCCGTATCCTTTGCGCACGGCCATTTCGGCTGCAGCGACCTCGAAGTCTCCGATGTACTTGACTGCTTTTTTCACGGAATCCTTGATGGTCTTACTCAGCGAGTACTTCTCGCGGCCCATGCGCTCAAGCAGCACGTTGAGCCAACGGTTGACCCAAATCAGTAGGTCGTACGACCACCCCCCGAGTTTGGCCAGCCAACGGGCGTTCTGGATGCTGGCGTCAAAAATGTCTCCGTGGAAAATCCAAGTTTTGACTCCGCCAAACGTAAACACCATTTTGTTGCGCACGTGGATGTGCCCCAAGTCGGCGTCGGCAAAGCGACGCAGCATTTCGTCGTGGTTGCCAGTGATGTAGTAGATCTCTGTGCCTTTTTGCGCCATGGTGATTAAGCGCTTGACCACTTTAAAATGGCTTTTGGGGAAGTAGGACTTCTTGAAGTTCCAAATGTCAATGATGTCGCCATTGAGAATCAGGACGTCGGGCTGTATCGATTTCAGGTAGGCGAGAAGCTCGCGGGCGTGGCATCCGAAGGTTCCGAGGTGAAGGTCGCTTAATACGACCGCGGGTAGGTGGCGGCGTGAACTCATTGAAATGCAAATACCTGACTTCTGTGTAACCCCTGCGTTACCGCATTTTTAGGCAATTAGTACTTATCAACAGGGTTATCCGCCGCGTCTTGGCCGTATTTTAGGGCTCTCAATGACAAAAAAGCATCCCAAAAAGCGTGTACTCCCTATCTGGTTGGCTGTCAGCATCGGATTAGGACTGGTCTTAAGCCTTTGGCTGCTTGCGAAGGTGCTTCCCTCGGTAGGCGATCCAGAATCGGCGGCGGGTGAAGAGGTTGATCCCGGCTTTCTATTTGGTTACTCACTCAAGGACTACGACGCCCAGCGATTCGAGGTGGGTGACGGCGAAACCTTTGGTGGACTTATGAATTCTTGGGGCATCTCCGCGAGTACGGTTAACGACCTCTTGGTGTTGGGGAAAGATGACTTCAACCCGCGCAAATGGAGGGCAGGTGACGCGTACTGGCTGCTTCGGAGTAACGATAGTGCCCAGCAGGTGACCTATTTTATTTACGAGCCGTCGGTAGCACAGTATGTTGTTTTTGGACTTGGAGACAGCCTTTTTGTGAACAAAATCGAACGCCCCAAGGTCACCAAAGAGCGCATCATAGGTGGAGAAATCGAAGGCTCTTTGTATGCAACACTTGAAAATCAGGGCGTTTCTCCAGCGGTGGCGGTAAAGCTTTCTGAAGTCTATGCATGGACCATCGACTTCTTTAGAATCCAGGCGGGCGATCGGTTTGAGGTGATATACGAAGAGTCGTATGTCGACGACACCATCTTTGTGGGAACCGGCAAAATCCTCGCAGCCCGCTTTTTGCACAACGGCAAGTCATTTTATGCATTCAAGTACCAAAATCAGGACGGAAGCGTCCAGGGCTACTACGACCACGAGGGAGAGGGCATGAAGCGCATGTTCCTCAAGGCGCCCTTAGAGTTCGCCCGCATTACGTCGCGCTACACCATGCAGCGCTTTCACCCCGTACAAAAGCGTTGGAAGGCGCACCTAGGTACCGACTACGCGGCCCCCACGGGTACGCCCATCTTGGCGACTGCCAGCGGAACCGTCATCGCCGCCGCCTACACCTCAGCGAATGGCAACTACGTCAAGATCAAGCACAACGGAACCTACACGACCCAGTACCTGCACATGAGCCGCATTGGCAAGGGTATTCGCAACGGATCCCGCGTCGAGCAGGGTCAAGTGATTGGTTATGTGGGGTCTACTGGTCTAGCGACCGGTCCACACGTCTGCTACCGATTCTGGAAGAACGGCAAGCAAGTAGACCCCTTGAGAGAGCCTATTCAGCGGGCGGACCCCCTTCCGCGCTCGCTCTGGGCTGACTTTGAATCGGGAATGAAGCCGCGCAAGGCCATTCTCGATTCCTTGGCGAATGGTTGAGGGCGGTTCGCACTCCGTCCACCTCATTGGATGAACGTTTCAATGGGGCTCCATAAATAATCGTACATTGCCCTGAAAATCAATAGTGTGTCTCAGGTGATGTCGTTTGTCTCACGGCCGTTTACGTCCGATTTTCGCGCCAAACTTGGCCGGCTAACCCTGTATGCGGCGATTTTGAGTTTTTTGGTTCACTTGGGCTTGTACGCAGCGAAGTCGTGGTTCCCCGACCTGATTGTGGGGCCGCTTTTTGCGCATCCGATCAACGCAATCTATACGCCGTTCTCGGTGCTCCTGGTCTTTGAGACCTACTTGCTCGTCTACTATTTGCGCCGATCGACTACCATTTATGTGGCCAAGCAGTACGAGATCATCGTACTAATCCTTATTCGAGGCGTTTTTAAAGATTTAACGCACCTTGAGCTCGGTCAAAATTTTCACTGGAATCCCGGCAATATTGAGCTCATTTGGGATTTGCTCTGCGTGCTCGTGATCTATGTGTGCGTGCTCTTGTTCTATAGAATTTCGGGCTATGTTACCGATCAGGAGTTCCCCAACCAACCTGAGGCCCTCAATCTGCGGCGCTTTGTATACTCCAAGAACATCTTGGCGTTTATCCTTTTCTTAGTCTTGGCTGGGCTTGCGGCTACGACGTTGTTTACATGGCTACAAACGGGTTCTGCGCTTGAGAATCCTGTGTCTGATTTGAATTCGGTCTTTTTCGACCAGTTCTATACGGTGCTGATTATCAGTGATGTGTTCATCCTTCTCCTTTCGCTACTGTACAGCGATGACTTTCCCACCATCATTCGCAATTCGAGCTTTGTCATCTCGACGATTTTGCTCAAACTCAGCTTTACGGCGGAATCCGGAGTCGCGCAGCTCCTCATCGTGGGGGGTGTCAGTTTCGGATTGGTGATGCTTTGGATCACCAATGCCTACTACCGTCTCGGAACCAAGCCCTAAAGTGGGTTAGCCCACCACATTCACGATCCGCCCCGGAACCACAATGACCTTTTTGGGACTGCGTCCTTCGAGGAAGTGCGCCGTTTTTTCGTGCGCCATCACCGCCGCCTCGACCTCGGCCGCCGACGCGGACGCGGGCATTTCGAGTTGAAAACGCGTTTTTCCGTTGAACTGCACGGGGTAATTGATGCTGTCCTTGACCAGGTACTCAGGGTTGAGTACGGGGTAGGGGGCGAGTACCACACTGCCTTCGCCACCGAGTTCGGCCCAAAGTGCCTCGGCCGTGTGGGGGGCAAAGGGTTCGAGCAGCACCGCGAAGTCGCGCAGTGTGCGTTGTGCGAGCTGCGGAATTCCGCTCCACGCATTCACCGCAATCATCATCGCGCTCACTGAGGTGTTGAACGAAAGCGTTTCCACGTCGCGCTGCAGCTTGTCAATCAATTGGTGAAGGGTGCGCAGCTCTTCAGGAGTCGCCTCGCCGTCGTGGCGCTTTTCCATCAGCCTCACGGACTTTTTCAAGAATCCGACGACACCCGACATGCCCTGGGTATCCCACGGCTTGCTCTGCTCGATGGGCCCGAGGAACATTTCAAAAAGGCGCACGGCGTCGGCTCCGTACTGGTCGGCCAAGGCGTCGGGGTTGACGACGTTGTACTTGGACTTCGACATTTTCTCGACTTCGCGCTCGACCTTGATCGGGCCCTCGGACGGAATAAATTCGGTTTCTGCCCAACTTGGCATCCATGTGCGGAGGGCGTCGCGGTCCACTTCGTTGCGCTCATTGACCAGACTCACGTCGACATGCAATTTTTGCGTGCTGTACTGCCCGGCCAGCTCGGCGCTGACCACGGTCTGCGTACCCTCGACGCGGTGCACAAAGGCGCTGATTCCCTGAATCATTCCTTGGTTCACTAAACGCTTAAACGGTTCACGGAACCCAATGTGCCCCAAGTCGTGCAAGGCATGGGTCCAGAATCGGCTGTAGAGCAGGTGGCCGGTGGCGTGCTCGCTTCCGCCCACATACAGGTCCACTTGGCCCCAGTAGTCGGCCGCGCTGCGGTCCACGGGCGCGTTGGCGTTCTTAGGGTCCATGTAGCGCAAGAAGTACCACGAGCTTCCGGCCCAGCCGGGCATGGTCGTGGTCTCCAACTGAAGGCCTTCGGCCGACACCCAGCGCTCCGCGCGCGCCAAAGGCGGCTCCCCGTCCTCGGTGGGCAAATACTTGTCCACCACAGGTAACTTCAGCGGCAGCTCATCCACAGGCAGCGCCTCAGGAACCCCGTCGCGGTAGGCAATCGGAATGGGCTCGCCCCAGTAGCGCTGGCGTCCAAACACGGCGTCGCGCAATCGGTACTGAACCGTCCGCTCGCCCAATCCGCGCAACTCCAATTCAGAAATGGCGCGATCAATCGCGTCAGCGGTTGCCAATCCGTCCAAAAACATCGACGCCATGGCACGGCCCGACTTGGCCTCATAGGCCTCCGCCTGCACGTCTACCGGCTCGCTCGACGCAACCACCTGCACAATGGGCAAGCCCATGGCCTTCGCTAGCGCATGGTCGCGGCTGTCGTGCCCCGGAACCGCCATCACCGCACCCGTCCCGTAGCCCATCAGCACGTAGTCACTGGTCCACACCGGAATCGGAGCCCCCGTGAACGGATGCTCCACGTAGGTTCCCGTGAACACGCCACCCACGGTCTTCGTATCGGCCTGGCGGTCGCGCTCGCTCCGGCGTGCCGCCTGCTCGCAGTACGCCTCCACTTCGGCCCGCTGGGCCTCGGTCATCCACTCCCCGAGCATCGGATGCTCGGGAGCGACCACCATAAACGTGGCGCCAAAAATCGTGTCGGGGCGGGTAGAAAAGACTTCGAGCACGTCGGCTTCGCCCACTCCGCCCGCAGCTCGTTGCTGGTTGCCAGTAGCCTCGCCGGCTCCGCCCGCGAGCACCTTAAACCGAATCCGCGCCCCTTGGCTTCGGCCGATCCAGTGGCGCTGCGACTCTTTGATGCTGTCGCTCCAGTTCAACTCGTCGAGGCCGTCGAGCAGGCGTTGGGCAAAGGCGCTGATGCGCATCGACCACTGAAGCATGGGCTTTTGCACGACGGGATGGCCGCCGCGCTCGCTGAGGCCGTTGACGACTTCGTCGTTGGCCAACACGGTTCCGAGGGCCGGACACCAATTAACCAGTGACTCGCTGCGGTAGGCGAGGCGGAAGTGCTGCAGCAGCGCTTCGCGCTGCGCCGCATCCATGGCAGCCCATTCGGCCGCGGAACATTGGGGTTCGCCGTGGAAGGCGGCGTTCAAGCCTTCGGTGCCCCGCGCGTTCAAGTGCGCCACAAGCGTTTCGATCGGCTCCGCGCGCTCGCTTTGCTTGTTGTACCAGGCTCCAAACAACTGAATAAAAATCCACTGCGTCCAGCGGTAGTAGTCGGGGTCGCAGGTTTGCACCTCGCGGCTCCAGTCAAAGCCCAAACCGAGGCGGTTCAGTTGCTCGCGGTAGCGCTCGATGTTGACCTCGGTCGTGACGGCGGGGTGCTGGCCGGTCTGAATGGCGTACTGTTCCGCGGGGAGGCCGAAGGCGTCAAAGCCCATCGGGTGCAGCACGTTAAATCCCTGGTGACGCTTAAAACGGCTGACGATGTCGCTGGCAATGTAGCCGAGCGGGTGGCCGACGTGAAGGCCCGCACCAGAAGGGTAGGGAAACATGTCGAGCACGTAAAACGGATTCCGATCCGACGGAAAATCCGCTCGGTACACATCTAGACTGCGCCATAACTGCTGCGCGCGGGCATCCCATTCGGTTGGTCGGTATTCCATGAGCGCAAAAGTAGCCCCGTGCCTCGGATTTCGCGTAGATTTGTCCCCATGGCCAAAGCACAGGGAGAAGAAGCCTTCAACAAGCGCCGGGTGCGCTTTTCGTACGCCGGGGTGGTGCTCAGCATCGGCCTCGTGCTCTTTTTGACCGGAATCATGGCCACATTGGCCTACCAGTCACGGGTTCTGACCGACGACCTCAAAGAGAATTTTACGTTCACGCTCTTTCTCAAATCCGACGCAACCCAAGAAAAGGCGGACGCTTTTATCAAGGACTGGTCCGACGAACCCGAGATCCGCAGCCTTCGCTTTGTGGGCAAAGAAGAGGCGGCCGAGCAGTTTCAGGAGGATCTTGGCGAGGACTTTGTCGACTTTCTCGGATTCAATCCCTTGAGTGATGCGATTGATGTCAAACTCAAGGCGGACTTCGTCAGCCCCGACCAACTCGCCAAGCTTCAAGAGCGTTTTCTCGAGGCTTCGATTGTCGAAAACCTGGTCTACGACCGCGACCTCGTTTCGGTGATTCACCAAAATGTGGGTAAAATCAACACGGCGATGCTCGCCGCGGTGGCCATTTTGCTGCTTGTCAGTCTGATGCTGATCAACAATGCCTTGCGCCTCGCGATTTATGCCCGCCGGTTTACCCTTAAGACGATGCAGCTTGTCGGGGCCACTAAAGCATTTATTCACAAGCCGTTTCTCAAGGAGGGCCTCATTCTTGGCGCCTTGGGCGGACTTACCGCGGCACTCATTTTGGCCACGACATACGCCCTTCTCATCAATGAGTGGCCGCGCCTCGCGGTAAGCCTGACGTGGAGCCTTTGGGGCGCCTTGGCCGCAGCCCAAATCCTCATTGGGGTCGTGTTGACCACGTCGTCTACTGCATTGGCTGTGCGCCGATACCTTGCATTGAACACCAACCAACTTTACGAACGATGAAGACTACCTTCCTTTTTCAGCGCGGCAACTACGTGCTCATGCTCTCTGGAATTGCCCTGATTGTACTGGGTTTCATACTCATGATAGGCGGAGGCTCTGAAGATCCCAATGTCTACAATCCCGAGCTCTTTAGCGCGCGCCGTATCGTGGTCGCTCCCTTCTTGATCGTCGTGGGATTCGCCGTCGAAGTCTGGGCCATCATGCGCAAACCCAAAGCCGAGTAATCCATGGATTGGCTCAGTGCAATCATCCTGGGTATCATTCAGGGTCTCTCGGAATTCCTACCGGTCAGCTCTTCGGGGCACCTCGAGTTGGGCCGCGGCCTTCTGGGTATCGAAGTTTCCGGCAGCAGCGGTCTGCTATTCACGGTAACAGTCCACGCGGCCACCGCGCTGGCGACCGTAGTGGTTTTTTACAAAGACATTGTCTCGGTGGTCCAAGGGCTCATCAAAGGGCATGAAGAGGACCGCCGTTTCGCGGGGTCCATCCTGGTATCCATGATTCCTGCAGCATTTGTAGGCCTTCTTTTTGAAGATGCCATCGAAGGGCTTTTTGAAGACTCCACGCTCCTTGTCGGAGCGATGCTCATCATCACCGGATTGCTGCTTTTAATGGCGGACCGCGCCAAAAAAACCCACAAAAAGGTTTCGGTTGCCGATGCATTCGCTGTGGGGATTGCGCAGGCCATTGCCATTCTTCCTGGAATTTCCCGAAGCGGAGCCACCATCAGCACCAGCGTTTTGCTGGGCATTGACCGAGAGCACGCAGCACGCTTCTCGTTTTTAATGGTTGTACCGTTAATCATGGGTAAAATAATTCTCGACGTGGCCGATTTGGCGTCCAATCCCGGGTCGTCGAGTGAGCCATTGCTTCCCTTGTTCGTTGGATTTGCGGCGGCCTTTGTCACGGGACTTTGGGCCTGTCGGGCCATGATTCGCCTCGTCAAGCGCGCCAAGCTCAAGTACTTCGCGTACTACTGCTTCGCGGTCGGAACGGTTGCCAGCGTGTGGACCGTCCTCAGTTAAGTATACCCACGGACCCCGAGGAGGCCCGTGCAGGATTCTGGATTGCGGTCGACAAACCGCTCGAATGGACCTCGTTTGATGTGGTCGCCAAAGTCCGCAACGCCCTCAAGAAGCGCTACGCAACCCGAATCAAAATTGGCCATGCGGGAACGCTGGATCCCCTGGCCACCGGAATGCTGGTACTTGCCGTCGGGCGCGCCACCAAAGACATCGAGTCAGTGATGGCGGGAGCCAAGACCTACACAGCCACCCTGAAGTTGGGTGCTGTTACTGCGAGCTACGATGCAGAAACTCCAGAACAACCGAGCGGTCAGCCCATCCCCGAGCTCACCAAAGACATAGCTGCAGCGCTCACCGCGAAGTTCATGGGAGAGGTGCTTCAGGTTCCGCCCATTTTTAGCGCGGTAAAAATCGACGGAGCTCGGGCCTACGAATTAGCCCGGAGCGGCAAGACTGCCGAAATCAAAGCCCGTCCCGTGCAGATCCACCGCCTAGAAATCTCGGCGCTCGCGCCCGACGTGTGGGAACTAACGGTGGGCTGCGGCAAAGGGACGTACATCCGATCGCTCGCCCACGACATGGGTCAGCATTTGGGCTGCGGAGCCTACCTCACGGCATTGCGCCGCACCGAGGTGGTTCCGTTCTCGGCGATGTCGTCGCTGGACGAAGTGCTCGCCGCGGTTCAGTCGTCGTAGCGCGAGGTCCAGAGGTTTTCGCTGAAGTTTTTCGCGCGCGAAAATCCGTAAAGTGCGGCCATCGCAGAGGTGGCGAAGAGCAGGTAAAAAAAGAAAATTCCGCGCACAAAGCCTGAATGGGCGCCCATCACTGACTCGGGCACGGCCAAGGCCACGACTGCGCAAAATACTAAGATGCTCTGCATCATGGTTTTGAACGAGCGAAGTGGGTACATCAGCATGCGGCGCAGCGGATTGACTTCACCGCCCCACTTGTGCACCAAGTAGTGGTAGCCCCCGCCAAGTTCAAGCAGGAGCAAGGGGTCCTTGTCTTGGTAGGTAAGGCGAAAGAGCGATGCGGGAGCCACAATTTTGTATCCGTTCAAACGGGTTCCGGCTGCGGCGTCGAGGCGCTCCATTGCCGCAACGGCTTCGTACGGAATCTGTCCCGCAAAGTGGTTGGCATCCAAAAAGCGCAGTCGGTAGTCCACACAAAGCGACTTTAAGTGGTCTTCGTGGACGATGCGGTCGCGCACCATCGCTTCTAGTGGAAGCTGACCCTCGCGCTGAAAGGGTTCTACCAATTTGCTGCGCTGCGCCTCATCGCTGGCAAGCCATTGTTCCCAAGCCTGGGCGTCGCCAGCGCTTCGGTTTAAAAGTGTACGTTCTAAGTCCGTTCCCATACTGTGAAATTAACCGCAAAAAGGCAATTGCGGTTCACACTTGACAAGGCCTAGTTCAAAAGGGTACCTTTGCCCCCTATGAAAATGAAGCTCTCCCACTTTGGCTACGAATTGCCTGAAGCGCATATTGCGCAGCATCCTGTTGATTTTCGCGACGACGCGCGGTTGATGGTGGTGAATCGGGAGTCCGGAAGCATTGAGCACCACTACTTTCGCGACCTAGCCAATTTCTTTGAGCCACGCGACCTTCTGGTGATCAACAATACAAAGGTTTTCCCGGCCCGTATGTGGGGCAACAAAGAAAAGACGGGTGCCTTGATCGAGGTGTTCCTGCTTCGCGAACTCAACGCCGAGAGCCGTCTTTGGGATGTGTTGGTGGATCCCGCCCGCAAAATCCGAATCGGAAACAAACTCTACTTTGGGGATGATGACAGCCTTGTGGCCGAGGTCATCGACAATACGACGTCGCGCGGACGTACCCTTCGCTTCCTCTTTGACGGAAGCTATGAAGAGTTCCGCCTCATGCTTAAAGAGATGGGTGAGACGCCATTGCCCAAGTACATCACGCGTCCGCTCGAAGATGCAGACGCCGAGCGCTACCAGAGCATTTTTGCCAAGGTTGAGGGAGCCGTAGCCGCACCAGTGGCCTCGCTGCACTTCAGTAAGAACTTGATGAAAAAGCTCGAAATCAAGGGCATCGACACGGTAGAGATGACCATGCATGTCGGACTGGGAACCTTTCGCCAGGTCGAAGTCGAGGATCTTTCGAAGCACAAGATGGAGTCAGAGCAGTACTGGATTTACCCAAATACTGCAGAGCGAGTCAATCAAGCAAAGGCGGAACGACGTAAGGTCTGCGCCGTAGGCACCAGTGTAATTCGCTCGTTGGAGTCCGCATCCATTACGGACCACCGCATTAAATCGGGCAACGGATGGACGTCCAAATTTATTTTCCCCCCGCACGAGTTTAAGGTGGTCAATAGTTTGATTACCAACTTTCATGCGCCTCAGTCGACCATGTTGATGCTTACCGCGGCTTTTGCGGGCTACGAGTTGACCATGGATATTTACAATACGGCGGTGAAAGAGAACTACCGATTCTTGAGCTACGGCGACGCGCTTATGTTCGTGTAAGTACGTTCATACCAACAAAAAAAAGCCGACCCAACGGGTCGGCTTTTTTTAGGTCTGGGGGTCTTTAGCGGCCGCTTCCCATGAGGTAGCCCACCTTGATGCCCATGAAGATCCCAATGTTTTGGTAGCGGCCGTCACGGCTGTCGTCAATAAAGGCTTGGTACAGCTCTTGTCCGGTCACAGGGTCAATCGTATAGTTCTCAGCTACGATGGGAAAGTTCACGAATCGATTGGAAACCCCAAGACTCAAATCCACTAAGAAGCGATCGCTCGAGCGAATGTGGTACCCCATCATAATGCCTTGGTCAAAGTTCTGTTTGAAGCTGGTGATAGGGCCGTCAATGCCGTCAAAAACTTTATTGAAGCGGCGGTTTTGAATGAACGCACCAATGTAAAATCCGTCGTCGTACGAGTCTCCGCCAGGGAACACCTTGATGTTCAGCGTTTGGCTCGAGCCCGGACGGACCCGGCTGTCTAGGCTGTAAAACGAGTTGTCGCTCCACAAGATTGCCTCGTCGACAAATGCGTCGATCGTGTTGTGCAGCGTGAGGCCGAGTCCGGCTTCAATGGTGAAGTAGGGGCTGAGGCGTTGTTCTACCGAAATGGGGTAGTGGCCCGAGAAGAATGGGGTCACATTGAACTTCACGGCGGTGGGGTAGCGTGCAATCATGCGGTTCCGATTCCGCACCGATTTCGAAGAATTTGAAGAACTTGAGGCCGTTGTGCCGTCCACATTATAGCGTTTGACGGTGACTTGTGCCGTGGTGTCGACCGCAATTAGGGTGGCTAATGCAAAAATGAGCGTGCGAAAATTCATGGCATAAAGATAACGGAGATGCTTCAGGCAAAATTCTTGCCACTTTGAAATGAAGTAACTTTGACCGATGAAGCGATTTGCCCTTTTTCTCTTGGGAGCTGTACTGCTCTCTACAGCTGGTTTAGCTCAAGATTCCGAAACCATTGAAGTTCGCTGGAGTCGGGGCTACAAAAACCGCGAAATTCAGCTTGACTATGTGACGAGCCTGGATTCCGCCAATTTTATGACCTACGGGAGCACGTCGCGGTCCCTTCTGCGCAAGGCAAAGTACTACTACGCCCGCTACGACCGATTTAGCATGGAACAAGTGTGGCAAGTCGAGGAGACGATTGACAAGTACCGAGATGCGCCGATGAGCTTTCACAGCATGGTCACCTTCGGTCAGACCACTTATGTGTTTTACCAGGCGTACTCTAAGGCGGACGACGTGCGCTACGTACTTCTGCGCACCATCGATGCCGACGGCAACATTTCAGACTTTATTGAGCTCGACCGCATCACTGCCAAGCGCGCCTACATGGGGGGATTCAAAGTGAGCTGGAACTACAATGCCACGAGCTTCGCCGTGGTGAGCTTCCCTGAAGAAGACCGAAAAGAAGAAGTCCAGGTTGAGGTCAAGCGCTTTGACCGCGAGGGCAATCCGTTGGGGGGAGCCTCAGTCAAGTTGGATTACGCGTCCCGCAACGTCAGTATGATGGATGTGGACTACGCGATCAACGGGGACGTCTACATTTTGGCTGCACGCCGCCCGGACCGCGCCAAGAACGAGAAGCGCCAAATGTTTGCTCCCAATCAGGAGTTCTTCATCTTGCACGCGAATCCCAACGACGAGGTTTTTCAAGAAGTTGACCTTGGCCTTAAAGACAAGTTTGTGGTGGGCGGAATCGGCGTAGAAGCCGACCAAATCCCTGGTAAAATCGCCATCAGCGGCATGTACTCAGACAAGCGCTACGGGTCGACCAGCGGTATGTTTTACATGACCCTCGACCAAAGCACGATTGAGCCGTTGACTTCAGATTTCATGAACCTTCGCGAGTTTGACTACATCAACGACGGCCGCAAAGACGGTTCTGCGCGTGCGCGCCGCAAGGGAGTGGCGAACGAGTCGTACGTGTTTCGTGGAATGGTTCCGCGCGAAGGCGGCGGCAGCCTCGTGCTGATGGAGGACTACGACATGGTGGTGGTCACGACCCAAACCCGCAACGGTAGTGTTACGAACTACTATTACTACTACGACAACATTTGGGCTATGATGGTCGACGCTCAAGGCGAAATCGAGCGCGTTTCGGTGATTCCGAAGCAGCAGTACTCCGCGAACGACGGCGGAGTCAATTCTGGATTCTTGCTGGTGCGCGACCGCGAGAACTTTCAGTTTTTGTTCAACGACACGCGCGGAAACGACCAACGCTGGGCCAAAAATCAAGCGCCCAAGCGTATGGCGGCTGCCCGCAAGGCCAACCTTGTGCAGGTTACCCTCAAGCCTGACGGTACACTTGTCTACACTCCGCTGATCGAAAACCGCAAAGAGAAGGCGATCTTGATGCCGCGCCGCGGTCGCTCGTACTTGGGAACCCCTGGCGAGGCAGTGATTCCCGGCTCGAAGCGCGGAAAGTGGGTCTTCATGAGCCTTCGCCCCGAGCGCAACTAATGTCCGCGAAGCCCGATTTTCGAAGCCTTCGGCGCGAGGAGGTTCGCGCGCACTTTGCCGAGTGGGGTGAGCCCGCGTACCGTGCGGATCAGGTCTACGACTGGCTGTGGGCCAAGGGCGCTCAGAGTTTTGACGACATGTCCAACTTGCCCAAAACCTTGCGGGCCAAGTTGGCCGAGGAATTTGAGTTCCGCCCCCAGCGCATTGAGTCGGTGCAGCGGTCCAGTGACGGGACGCTGAAGAACGCCGTTCGGCTTCACGACGGCCTCGTCGTCGAAAGCGTGCTGATTCCGACCGAAAAGCGAATTACGGCCTGCGTTTCGAGCCAAGTCGGCTGTGCCATGGGCTGCGCGTTTTGCGCCACGGCCCGCCTCAAGCGCATGCGCAACCTCGAGCCCGACGAGATCTACGATCAGGTGCGGGCCATTCACGAGCAGGGAACCACTGAGTTCGGTCGCCCGCTGACCAACATCGTCTTTATGGGCATGGGCGAGCCGTTGATGAACTACAAAAACACGCTCGAGGCCATCGACCGAATCACCTCGCCCAAAGGGCTGGGGCTGTCGCCCAAGCGCATCACGCTGAGCACGGTGGGACTACCCAAGATGATTCGCAAGCTCGCCGACGACGGGGTGAAGTTCAACCTTGCGGTTTCGCTGCATTCCGCGCGCGACGAGGTACGCGCCCAAATCATGCCGGTGAACGACGTGGCTCCGATTGCAGAGCTTCGTTCGAGTCTGGAGTACTGGTACGCTGCAACCAAGCGCAAGGTCACCTTTGAGTATGTGGTGTGGCGCGACGTCAACGACCAGCCCGAGGACGTGCGGGCTTTGGTGGAACTGGCCAAGCGGGTTCCGTGCAAAGTGAACTTGATTGAGTACAACGCCATCGGAGACGAGCGCTTTCGCCAGGCTGAGCCCGAGGCCTTGCAAGCCTACGTCGACGGACTGGCGCGCGTCGGAGTCGTGGCCAAGGTCCGCCATTCGCGCGGCAAAGACATCGACGCCGCGTGCGGACAGTTGGCGAACAAAAAGCTTCCGGCCGAACTTACCTCAATTGACTAATGCCACCTGCGGCGCCGAGCCGTGGGTGCTACCTTTGCAGCTATGACCAAATCAGCAGTTCTTGAGGCGCTTCAGCAGGTGACCAACGCCAGTGGCAATGGACTCCTTGTCGAATCCAGCCACGTTAAGAACATTCAGATCTTCGGCGGCGAAGTTGAGCTGGATGTGGTAAGCGATAGTGCCGCCCTCGCTCAAAAAAAACGCCTTGAGGTAGACCTCATGAAGGCAGTTCACACGATTGACTCCAAAGTGGCGGTAAAGGTGAACCTTGAGGTGCGCACGCCGGCGCCGGCCGAACATGCCAATGTCCTGCGCGGCAAGCCTATTCCCGGGGTCGAGCACGTCATCGCCGTGGCCTCAGGCAAGGGTGGAGTAGGTAAGTCGACGGTAACTGCCAACCTTGCGGTGTCGCTGGCTGAAATGGGCTTTAGCGTGGGGGTGGTCGATGCGGACATCTACGGGCCGAGCATGCCCATCATGTTTGACGTACAGAACGCGAATCCGGGCGGAATTGAAGTCAACGGCGTCCGCAAGATGGACCCGGTCGAGGCCTACGGCGTGAAAATCATGTCGATTGGGTTCTTTGCCGGAACCGACCAAGCGGTCGTGTGGCGCGGCCCGATGGCCACCAAGGCCCTCAACCAAATGCTTCAGGAGACCCATTGGGGCGAACTCGACTTTTTACTGGTGGACCTGCCTCCCGGCACGGGCGACATTCACTTGAGCCTCGTCCAGGCCCTGCCCGTTACCGGTGCGGTCGTGGTAAGTACACCTCAGGCGGTGGCGTTGGCTGACGCCCGCAAAGGAGTGGGTATGTTCCGCATGGATGCCATTCAGATTCCGGTGCTCGGAATCGCCGAGAACATGGCCTACTTCACTCCGCCGGCACACCCCGACGAGCAGTACCACATTTTTGGCCGCCACGGCGCCCGCAACCTCGCCGAGCAGCTTGACGTGCCCTTTCTTGGGGAGCTTCCGTTGGTGCAGAGCATTCGCGAAGCCGGAGACGTGGGTCGCCCCGCCGCCCTTCAGCAGGACGGTGCTGTTCGAGATGCATTTATCGAATTGGCCCGCAATGTCGTTTCGGCCTTGGCGAACCGCGTTTCAAACCTTCCGCCCACCGAAGCCGTGCGCATCACGACCATGGCCGGCTGTAAAACCACCAAGCGCAACGTATGACGCTCGAGGACCGCATCGAAAAGGCGCTTGCTGAAGTGCGACCCTTCCTCGAGAGCGACGGAGGCGGAATCGAATTGGTGAAAATCGAGGTTCCACGCGTGTTTGTGCGCCTCTTGGGAGCCTGCCACGGCTGTAACGTCAACCAAACCACCCTCAAGCTCGGCGTCGAGAACAGTGTTCGAAGTCACGCGCCCGAAATCGAAGAGGTTGTTGCGTTGGATCATGCGTAGCGTCGTCGTTCTTCTTGCGGGCGATTCTGGGGACGGAATCCAGTTGCTCGGAGGCCAAATCGTGCGCGCAGCGGCCCAATCTGGTCGCGACGTACGGACTTTGTCGGACTTTCCGGCCGAAATCCGCGCTCCACAGGGTACCGTTAGCGGCGTTTCAGGTTTTCAGTTTCGCATCGCATCCGATGCCATTCACGATCCCGGCGCGCGCGCCGACTGCCTCGTGGCGTTTAATGCGGCCGCGTACACAAAGTATGCGGGCCAGCTCAAACCAGGTGGTCTCTTGCTCGCAGCTACTGAGGGTTTTGACGCGCGAAGCCTCGCGTTGGCGAAGCTCCCGGCTGATGCCGATTTGCTCGCCTCGGCTCGTGAGCGATTCCGAGTGCTCGAGGTTCCGGTTAAAGACTTGACCCTTGGCGCTCTTGCCGAGGTTTCGCTGGGACAGCGCGATAAAATGCGTGCGCGCAACATGCTGGTGCTCGGAATCCTCACCTGGATGTACAGCATGCCCGCAGCAGACCTTGAGATCGAACTCCGCGCTCTGTTTCGCGGAGACGAGACCAACATCTTGGCCTACAAGGCGGGCCTCAACTTTGCCGAGACCCTCGAGGTCCAGGACTACCGCGTTGAACTTGAGCAGCAGGGGGTCGAGCGCGGAACCTTCAAGACCATCAATGGTTCGCACGCCGTGGCACTTGGACTTGCGGCAGCGGCACACCAGCTTGGTAGGCCGATGCTTTATTCAAGCTATCCGATCACGCCAGCTTCAGATATTTTGCACGAGTTGGCCAAGCTTCAGCCCGAGTACGTGACCGTCTTTCAGGCCGAGGATGAGATCGCCGCGGTAACCTCTGCCTTGGGTGCCTCGTTTGCGGGCGGAATTGGCGTGACCGCGTCTTCGGGCCCCGGGTTGAGCCTCAAAGCCGAAGGTCTGGGCCTGGCGGTGATGACCGAATTGCCCTTGGTCCTCATTGACGTACAGCGCGGAGGACCCTCGACCGGATTGCCTACCAAAACCGAGCAGAGCGACCTTACCCAGGCGCTTCACGGTCGGCATGGGGAGGCTCCGCTGCCCGTTCTGGCTGCGCGCAGCGCCGCCGATGCGTTTGATACGACGCTCCTCGCTGTGAAGATCGCGGTGGAGTGCATGACGCCGGTCATCGTGCTGTCGGACGCCTACATTGCCGGGAGCGCCCAGCCGTGGCGCATTCCTGATATTGGCGAGCTGCCGAGCATTACACCGCCCCGCGGTTCCGCTGGCGAAGAACCCTATGCCCGAGACGCCCACGGCGTGCGACCCTGGGTGACCCCCGGAACCCCCGGCGGAGCCCACCGCATCGGCGGCCTTGAGGGTGAAGTGGGGACGGGGCGCATTAGCTACGAACCGGCCAACCACCAAGCGATGGTCACGGCCCGAGCTGCTAAGGTCCAGGCGGCGTCTCGCCTGTACGGTCCCCTCGAGGTCGTCCAGCGATGCCCAGGAGCCGATACGCTCGTGCTTGCGTGGGGCTCGACCTACGGTGCGGTGCGCAGCGACGTGGAACGCCGTGCCGCGGCGGGGCAGAACGTGGACTACATCCACCTGCGCCACATGCATCCCCTTCACCCGGACCTCAAGGCGACCGCCGAGCGCTACCGCCGTGTGGTGGTGGTTGAAATGAACGAGGGCCAGCTCGCACACCACCTGCAGGGCGAGTGGGCGTGCCGCGTGGAATCCGTGTGCAAAACCACCGGACAGCCGTTTACCACCGAAGAACTCGCTGAGCTATGGAATTGACCGCCAAAGACTTTCAAAGCGCTGAAGAAGTTCGCTGGTGCCCTGGTTGCGGCGACTACAGCATTCTGAAGCAGTTCACCGAGGTACTCGCGAGCACAGGTGCCGACCCGAATCGCACAGTTGTTGTCAGCGGAATCGGCTGCAGCAGCCGCTTGCCCTACTACGTCGACAGCTACGGAATCCATTCGCTGCACGGCCGCGCCCCCGCGGTAGCCACCGGAATCAAGTTGGCGAACCCCGACCTCGACGTCTGGATTATCACCGGCGATGGCGATGCGCTGAGCATT
Organism: Cryomorphaceae bacterium; assembly: GCA_003451355.1. GTDB lineage: Bacteria > Bacteroidota > Bacteroidia > Flavobacteriales > Schleiferiaceae > TMED14. The sequence goes on along the minus strand of DMDX01000104.1, from coordinate 16,083 downwards.
GGGGGAAACCACCTCATTCACGCCCTTCGCCGCAACCTAAACGTGCCCATCTTGCTGTTCAACAATGAGATCTACGGGCTGACCAAGGGCCAGTTTTCGCCCACGAGCAAAGAGGGTCAGGTTACCAAGTCGACCCCCCGCGGAAGCGTCGACCATCCGCTGAATCCACTTACACTGGCGCTCGGAGCCGGTGCCACATGGGTTGCCCGCAGCATGGACCGCAATCCAGCCCACCTTCGCGACCAGCTCGCCAAGAGCCAGGCCCACCAAGGTTCCGCGCTGCTCGAAATCTACCAAAACTGCAACGTCTTTCACGACGGTGCGTTTGAGGTTTGGACTGACAAATCCACACAGGCGCTGCATTCTGTATTTCTTGAGGCGGGCAAACCCCTTGTCTGGGGCGGAACCGAGCCCACCCACGCCCTCGCGTGGAACGGAGGTCGGCCCGAAATCCGAGAGCTCGGCTCCGAATTCAGCCTCGCGGACGCTTGGGTGCACGACCCCTCAGATCGCCTTAAAGCCTTTGCGCTCGCTGCGCTCGAAGGTCCGCTGCGCCCCTTTGGAGTGCTCTATGCCGCCGAACGCCCGGTCTTTGCGGCAAGCCACCAAGCCGGGACCCGCCCGCTTCACGACGTACTGCATTCCGGCCGCACCTGGACGGTAGAATAGTAGACCGCTGCCGTAGGTTTGCAGACCAAATACTACGAACGAACACATATTCCGCATGGGACGCGCATTTGAATACCGCAAGGCTCGCAAAATGAAGCGTTGGTCTTCAATGGCCAAGGTTTTTACCCGCATTAGCAAAGACATCATCATGGCCGTCAAAGAGAGCGGCCCCAACCCTGAGGCCAACTCGCGCCTTAAGGCCTTGATGCAGAACGCCCGCGACGCCAACATGCCCAAGGACAACGTGGAGCGCGCCATCAAGCGCGCCACGAGCAAGGACCAGGCTGATTATAAGGAGATGGTCTACGAAGGCTACGCTCCGCACGGAATCGCCATCCTCGTCGAAACCGCCACCGACAACGCGACCCGCACCGTGGGCAACGTCCGCTCGTACTTCAACAAGTACAACGGTAGCCTCGGGACCAGCGGTTCCGTCGAGTTTATGTTTGAGCGCAAGTGCAACTTCAAAATTCCCAAAGGCACGATCGACCTTGAGGAGTTTGAGTTTGAAATGATCGACTACGGCGTCGAAGAGCTCTTTATCGAGCACGACGAAGACAAAAACCTCGACACCATCTTTATGTACGCCCCGTTCAGCGAGTATGGGGCCATCACCAAGGCCCTCGAAGAGCGCGGACTTGAAATCTTGACGTCTGGGTTTGAACGCATTCCGATGGACACCAAGATCGTCACGCCCGAGCAGCAGGCCGACGTCGAAAAGCTCCTTGAGAAGATCGAAGAAGACGAGGACGTCCAGGCGGTCTACCACACGATGGCTGGTTAAACATTTAATGGTGACTGCGGTCACGCGCAGATTTTGGCAGATGGCGGAATTTTGCCTCACTAAAAAATCAAGCCATGACCATTAACGAAGCCATAAATCATCCCAACGCCACCATTGTTGACGTACGCAGCGAAGGCGAATTCGCCGGCGGCCACGTCAGCGGAGCAGTGAACATTCCCCTTCAAACAGTTCCGGACGAAGTTGAAGCCATCAAGGAGATGCCACGTCCCGTCGTTCTGTGCTGTGCATCGGGCAACCGCAGCGGTCAGGCCCTGGTGTACCTCCAAGCCCAAGGCCTCGACGGCCTCTTCAACGGCGGAGGCTGGGGACAAGTCCAAATTCACAAAATGTAATTGAGGCCATGTTTGGATTTCTAAAAAAACTATTCGCTCCGGCCGAGGACCCCAAAACATGGGTAGCCCGTGGCGCCAAAATCATTGACGTGCGGAGCCCTGGGGAATTTGCCTCAGGTAACGCACCGGGAGCGGTGAACATTCCGCTGGATCAGTTCGCGACCCAGGTTCCGAAAAAATTCAGGGACACCAAACAAGAATTTGTACTTTGCTGTGCCTCGGGCAACCGCTCGGGAATGGCCAAATCGATTATGGAACAGAAAGGATTCACTCACGTACTCAACGGTGGACCATGGACGCGCCTTCGCGCATGGATCGTCGGACTGATGGTATTCGCCTCAAGCGGAATCATGTCTGCCCAAAACCTTGACGTCGCGTCGTTTGAGCGCGAGTCCAAGAAGGGAATCGTGGTAGACGTACGTACCCCGGGCGAAGTCGCGGACGGCATGATTGCCGGAGCAAAGCACATCGACTTCTACGACGCGGCCTTCATGACCAAGATGACGGCACTCGGCAAGGACAAGCCCATTTACATGTACTGCCGTTCAGGTGGCCGCAGCGGTCAAGCACTTTCAAAGCTCAAGGCGGCTGGCTTTACCAAGGTCTACCACCTTCAGGGCGGAATGGGCGCATGGATGGCTGCCCGCAAACCGGTGGTCAAGAAATGAACGCCAAGTTCAACGAACTCGTCGGAGGGGACGACCCCGTCCTCGTAGATTTTTTTGCAGAATGGTGCGGGCCATGCAAGAGCATGGCTCCCATTCTGGTGGAACTGCACCGACTTATGGAGGGGCGCCTACGCATCGTCAAAATTGATGTAGACCGCAACCCTTCGGTGGCTCAGACCTACCGAATTCAGGGCGTACCCACGTTGGCACTCTTTCGCAACGGTGAGGTGCTGTGGCGCCAGTCCGGCGTTGTTCCCGCGGCCGCGCTTCAGCGGACGCTCGAGCCCTTTTTGAATCGCTGATTCGGAGCCTGAACGGCAAATGCCGTCGGGTAGCGTGCACGCCACCTGCGCAGGGCGTATTCGGCTTCGAGCCGACTTCCGTACACTCCTACAAAAACTTTGAACTGTGGCTCGTCAAAATGCAGGACCACCGGCACCACGGCCCCCACTGAATCAGTGAGGCGGGCAAATACCGCATTGGCGTCCGCGCGGCGTCCGGCGTACACCTGAACACTGTAGCGCTCGGCCCCCTGGCTACCGCTGGCACTTCGAGCGGATTTCTGGGCGTTTGCACTCGACTCCCAGTAGGAATGAAGGGCTGCTCCGCGGCCAGTGATCACCGAATCCGGGGTGTTGAAGTGAAGCGCGAGTATCAATGCAATCATCAGCTCAAAAGTAGCGGATTTTTGCGAGGGTACGCCTGTGAAGCGCGCTTGTTTAGAACGGTTTTAAATTAAAAATACCGATGTCGGGAATAATTATGCCCGACCTCGTTCTGTCGTACTTTTGCAGTGCCTTAAAAGGCACCGATTATACCATAGTATGCGCATGCGTTTCTCACCAATTGCTTCGCTGATTCGACGCTCGTTTCTTACGATTCTGTCAATCAGTATCTTAAGCATCTCTGCCTCGGGCGAGGTCAGCGCCGAAGCCGGCAAAAAACTTTTTAAAGCGAATTGTGCGAGCTGCCACAAGCTTGACAAGAAGCTCGTGGGTCCAGCCCTCGGAGACGTGACTCAGCGTCGCTCAGAGGAATGGCTCCTCAAGTGGATTCGCAACAATGCTGAGTTCCGCGCCTCAGGCGATCGGGACGCGATTGCCATCTTTGAAGAGTACGGCGGTTCGGTCATGCAGGCATTCCCGGCGTTGACCGACGACGACATCAAGAGCATTCTTGCCTACACCATTGAGGGCGACAAAAAGGCGGCGCCTGCACCGGCGGCTGACGCGGTTGCTGCACCGGCTGAAGGTGGGGACTACTCATCACCGTGGTTGGTGTACCTCCTTGGCGGATTCTTGCTCATCAACTTGTACTTGCTACTCCGTGTGCGCAACACGCTGAAGCAATTGAACGGAGAGGATCCCACGAATCTGGTTGAGGACCTTGGCGTATTTAGCCGCATACTGATTGCCAACAAGCGCTTCATGACCTTCTTGAC
>DMDX01000104.1:3704-11978 GCA_003451355.1 Cryomorphaceae bacterium | reverse complement strand
TGCAACTACTGCCACAGCAGCGCACGTCACAGCAAGCACTCCGGAATTCCTTCGGCGAACGTGTGTATGAACTGCCACATGTACATCGACGGTTCTGAGGTCGTGGACGCTTCCGGTAACCTCAAGTATGGCGGCGAGCGCTCACCGGAGATTGCCAAGATTTACGCCGCAATCGGTTGGGATCCTGAGGCGCGTACCTACATCGAGGGCTACGAGCAAAAGCCAATCCAGTGGATTCGCATCCACAACCTACCTGACTTGGCCTACTTTAACCATGCCCAGCACGTGAGTGCCGGCCAGATTGAATGCCAGACCTGCCACGGTCCGGTACAAGAGATGGAAGAGGTGTACCAGTTCAGCGAACTCACGATGGGATGGTGCATCAACTGCCACCGCGAAACCGAGATCAAGGGAGACAACGGCTACTACGCGGGTTCGATTGACGGTTCCGCCTCAATTAGCGACCGCCTTGTCGAGCGCTTCCACGATGAAAAAATTACGGCTGCTAACATTGGCGGCCTCGAATGCGGCAAGTGCCACTACTAAGCGAACAATCCTATGGCAAGTACTAAAGTTTACTGGAAGAGCTTCGACCAGCTCGCGAACACCGAAGTTTCGCAGCGTCTGGCCGAAAACGAATTCGCGCAAGACATTCCGGCCGACGTCTTTTTGGCCGACGAGCGCAGCATGGAAGCTCAAACGAGCCGCCGTGACTTTTTGAAGTTCTTGGGCTTCAGCACCGCCGCCGCCACCTTGGCTGCGTGCGAGCAACCCATTATTGAAAGCGTACCCTACGTGGTGAAGCCCGACAGCCTGACTCCAGGCGTTCCGTCGTTCTATGCCACGGCCTATACCGACGGTCAGGACTACGCATCAGTTTTAGTCAAGACACGTGAGGGTCGCCCCATCAAGATTGAACCCGGTGATGCAGGCCGGTTTAACCGCGGAACCAATGCGCGTGCCCAAGCCAGCGTTCTTTCGCTGTACGACTCAGCTCGCCTGCGCGGTCCCGTTTTGAACGGTAAAGAGAGTGACTGGTCGACTGTCGAAGCCTCATTGAAGAAGGCCGCCGACGCCGCATTAGCTCAGGGCACTCAGTTTGTACTGTTGACCTCGAGCGTCTTCAGTCCCTCGCTTCAAGCTGCGATTGAGCGCCTGCGCCAAGCGTATGCCAACTTCCAGCACGTCGAACTCGACGCGGTATCTCAGTCCAACAACTTGGACGTGTGGGAATCGCTCATCGGAGTTCGCGCCCTTCCGTACGTTGACCTAACCGCTGCCAATTTGGTAGTGTCGTTCGGTAGCGACTTTTTGGGTGGCGGAATGGCACAGCAGCTGAGCAGCGACTACGCAACGCGCCGCAAGCCAGGTTCGGGCATGCTTCGCCACGTTGAGCTTGAGAGCAATCTGTCGCTCACTGGTTCGAACGCCGACAAGCGTGTAAAAATCAAGCCATCTGAAGTTTCAGGTGCGTTGGCCTATCTCGTGAATGCACTCGGCGGATCTGCCTCTAAGGTTGCCCTTCGCGATGACCTTACGAAGGCCCTGAAGGCACTTGCCGCAGAGCTCAAAGCCGCAAGCGGCAAAGCCGTGGTCCTCGTGGGAGGTGACGATGCGAACCAAGCAAAGCTTTCTGCGGCGCTCAACGCATTGGTCGGAGCATTCGGCGCCACACTGCGCACCGACAAGCCCGTGTACATCCGCCGCGGTAACGACGCCCGTGTCGCCAACCTCATTGGTGACCTCAAAGCAAAGCGCGTAGGCGCCCTTTTGGTGGCCGGAACCAACCCCGTTTACTTCCGCCCCGACTTTGCAGAGGCGATGAAGTCTGCAACCTTCAGTTGGGCCCTGACCGACCGCATGGACGAGACGGCGCAACTGTGTACGGCTGCTGCGCCTGAGCCGCACTACCTCGAGGCATGGGGAGACTTCCGCCCGGTAGCTGGAGAGTACACGGTGGCTCAGCCAACCATCAAGAATTTGTTCAACAGCAAGGCCCTCCTCGAGGTCCTCGGTGCCCTCTCGGGCGACAGCCGTTCGGCCAAAGACCAAGTTGCGGCGTCAGCCACGGCGATGGGCTTGAACTGGAACCAAACCGTACATGATGGCGGTGCTTCCGTTACTTCAGGTTCGGTTGCCGGTGCGTCAGCTGGAACCGCCGCCTCACTTGCTTCAAGCGCTAAAGTTGCCAAGCCTGCTTCAGGAATGGAGCTTGCGTTCTACGAGAACGCCGTAGGCGCGGGCTTCCAAGCCAATAACCCTTGGCTGCACGAACTGCCCGATCCTGTGACGCGCCTTACGTGGGACAACTACCTGACCATGGCCGCCGTCGATGCGCTCGCCCTTGGTTTTGAGAACGAAACCAACAGCGACGGTTCACTCGACGGAAGCTACGCGACCGTCAAAGTGGGCAATCGCGTCCTCGAAAACGTTCCGGTATTCATTCAGCCGGGACAAACCGCGGGTACTGTCGGTCTGGCCTACGGCTACGGACGTACCGCTGCAGGTAAGGTCGCTGATGCCATGGGTGTCAATGCCTACGCCCTTGGGGTAACTACCGGTTCCGCAATCGTTGAAATCACCAAGGCTGAGGACATGCACGAGTTTGCTACGGTGCAGCTCGGCAACACGATGATGGGCCGCCGCATTGTCAACGAGGTGAACCTTGCCGACTTTATCGCCGACCCGAGCGGTGCAAGCTGGAACGAGAAGCCGACCTTCCACACCATCGACGGAATGATGAACTCTGAGGAAGCCAACCTCTGGGCCGACCACGACCATGAGACAATGCACATGTGGAACATGAGCATTGACCTCAACAGTTGTACGGGTTGTGGAGCCTGCGTCGTTGCCTGCCACATTGAGAACAACGTTCCGGTTGTGGGCAAGCAAGAGATCCGCAACCTTCGCGATATGCACTGGCTGCGCATCGACCGCTACTACAGCAGCGACATGAGCAAAGAGCGCGCTGAAGATGAGAACATTGGCGGAATCGAGATGTACGCCAAGATGGAGGAGCCTTCAGAGTCGCCTTCAGTAGTGTTCCAACCCGTGATGTGCCAGCACTGCAACCACGCTCCGTGTGAGACGGTGTGCCCTGTGGGTGCTACGGTGCACTCGCGCGAAGGCCTCAACCACATGGCCTACAACCGCTGTATCGGTACGCGCTACTGTGCGAACAACTGTCCGTACAAGGTTCGCCGCTTCAACTGGTTCAACTACATGGCGAATGAGCAATTTGCTGATGTGAACCCTGCACAGGACGACTACGGCCGCATGGTCCTCAACCCCGATGTGACGGTGCGTTCACGTGGCGTGATGGAGAAGTGCACGATGTGCATCCAGCGCGTCCAGTACGCCAAGCTCGAAGCCAAGAAGGCCGGCCAGCCGGTCGCCGACGGAGCATTCACCACTGCCTGTGCGGAAGCATGCGACAGCGGAGCCATCACGTTTGGCGACGTCAACAACATGAAGAGCGCCGTACGTTCCGCCAAAGCGGACGCCCGTGCGTACCACCTCCTTGAGGAAGTGGGCACTCAGCCTTCAGTATTCTACATGACTAAAGTTCGCAACGCCTAACCTGTTATGCACTACGAATCACCTGTACGTCAGCCGCTTATCCTAGGCGATAAGAGCTACAACCAGATTACCGAAGACGTCGTTCGTCCAATTGAGAGTGCTGCCCCTCGCTCGTGGTGGATGGTATTCAGCATCGCGCTGGTCATGTTCCTGTGGGGCGTGGGCTGCCTCGCGTACACGGTTGGAACTGGTATCGGTGTCTGGGGTCTGAATAAGACCGTTGGTTGGGCTTGGGACATCACCAACTTTGTATGGTGGGTCGGAATCGGTCACGCCGGAACCCTGATCTCGGCCGTACTGCTGCTGTTCCGCCAGCGTTGGCGCATGGCCATTAACCGTTCGGCAGAAGCGATGACCATCTTCTCGGTCATTCAGGCAGGGTTGTTCCCCGTATTCCACATGGGTCGTGTATGGATGGCGTACTGGGTTCTGCCCATTCCCAATCAGTATGGATCACTTTGGGTGAACTTCAACTCACCACTGCTTTGGGACGTTTTTGCGATCTCTACCTACTTGTCGGTTTCGGTGGTGTTCTGGTACGTCGGACTCATTCCTGACTTCGCCATGGTCCGCGACCGCGCAGTGAACCCAGTTCAAAAGCACATCTACAAGATCCTTTCGTTCGGATGGGGTGGTAAGGCAAAGGCGTGGCAGCGCTTTGAAGAGGTGTCTTTGGTCCTCGCAGGTTTGGCGACTCCGCTGGTACTTTCGGTACACACGATTGTATCCATGGACTTCGCGACGTCGGTGATTCCGGGATGGCACACGACCATATTCCCTCCGTACTTTGTCGCTGGTGCCATCTTCTCGGGCTTTGCCATGGTACAGACTCTTTTGCTGATCGTGCGCAAGGTGTTCAAGATGGAGGACTACATCACGGTGCAGCACATCGAAATGATGAACATTGTCATCATGGTGACCGGTTCGATTGTAGGTGTGGCCTACATCACAGAGCTCTTCATTGCCTGGTACAGTGGTGTGGAGTACGAGCAGTACGCGTTCTTGAACCGTGCCACCGGTCCCTACTGGTGGGCCTACTGGTCTATGATGACCTGCAACGTATTCAGCCCGCAGTTCATGTGGTTCAAAAAGTTGCGCACCAACCTGGTGTTCACCTTCGTGATTTCGATTGTCGTGAACATCGGAATGTGGTTTGAGCGCTTCGTCATCATCGTAACCTCACTGCACCGCGACTACCTGCCTTCGAGCTGGTCGATGTTCTCACCTTCGTTCGTCGACGTGGGCATCTTCGTGGGCACCATCGGATTCTTCTTTGTCCTCTTCTTGCTGTACGCCCGCACCTTCCCGGTAATCGCTCAGGCGGAACTCAAGACCATTTTGAAAACTTCGGGCGAAGCCCAGAAAAAACACCACAGCGACCATGGCGCACACCACTGAGCCTACCCCGGTAGTCCGCGCGTTGTACCACGATGACGACGTGCTCATCTCGGCCGTGAAGGAAATCCGCGCGGCAGGATACACGATTTCTGAAGTCTACACTCCGTTCCCGGTGCACGGGCTCGACAAGGCCATGGGCCTCAAAGAGACGCGCATTGCGATGGCGGCCTTCATGTACGGCGTGCTCGGTTTGACCGTGGCCGTGACCTTGACGTGGTACATGATGATCAGCGACTGGCCTCAAAACATTGGTGGCAAGCCCAACTACAACTGGGGCATGAACATGCCGGCTTTTGTGCCCATTTTATTTGAGTTGACCGTGTTCTTTGCGGCCCACTTGATGGTGTGGACTTATCTGATCATTAACGGTTTGTACCCTGGTTCTGACGCCCAGAATCCAGACCCCCGTACCACTGACGACCACTTCATGGTAGAGCTTCCTGCGGCCGATGGCCTCGTGGACGTACTCAAGAAGTCGGGTGCTGTAGAAATTGCTGAAGCCTAAGCGATATGCGTATTAATACTCTTCTTTGGGTTGCAGGTAGTGCCGTAGCACTGACCTCGTGCAACTGGGACAAGTCCACTCCGGGCTATACCTATATGGACGACATGTACCGCAGTCCGGCGCATCAGACGTACGAACCAGGTACGGCAAAAGAGCCTGTAGAGGGAACTGTTCCCCGCGGCTATGTTCCGTACACGATTCCGAACAGCAACGAAGGTTATGTGGCGTCCCTTGCGAATACCGAGGTTCCGTCAATGTACGCAGCCTTAGATGCGGAGTCTGGAAAAGAGCTGTACGCACAGTTTTGCTCGCACTGCCACGGCGAAAAGGGTGACGGCAACGGAATCCTGATGCAGCGCGAAAAAATATTGGGTATCCCAGGGTACGGTGCAGACAAGCTGCCAGACATTACTCCCGGAAGCATCTACCACGTCATCATGTACGGTAAGAACAACATGGGAAGCCATGCCTCACAGCTCAACTACGAGGAGCGCTGGAAGATCATCAAGTACGTATGGAAGCTTCGCGAAGACCAAGCTCCTGGCGCAGCGGCTCCAGCTGCAGACGCATCAGCTCCAGCTCAACCTGCTGCCTAATTTATTAGCCTAAGAAGACATGTTTGTATTCACTTCAAAAATGAAATTGCTCGCAGGGTCCCTGACTCTGGTGGGTTTGGTGTTCTTGCTCATCGGCTTTAATACGGACTACTCGTCGCACGCGGCAGAGGGTCATGGGGATGCAGCTGCACACTCAGAAGGTCACGATGCAGCAGCGCATGCCCCTGCTGCTGAGGCGCACGCTGAAGAAGCGCACGCCGCAGAATCGGTGGCTGCCGACCATGCATCTGAAGGACACGAGGCTATGGGCCACGAGGCTGAAGGTCATGGAGCTGTAGGCCATGATGGCCACGGTGCCTCACACGACCTTAGCGCCAACCGTCCATGGGCGGCGTTCTTGGTCAACAGTATCTTCTTTTTGGGTATTGGTATCGGAACTTTATTCTTTCTCGCCATCCAGTACGCCGCCCAAGTGGGTTGGTCTGCCGGTTTGATTCGTGTCTTTGAGGCGGTTTCGATGTACGTCGGAATTCCGATCCTTGGAATCCTATTCTTGGTCGTTACGGGTGGAATGCACATGCACCACCTGTGGCATTGGATGGCTGAAGGCATCATGGATCCCGCAAGTGCCAACTACGACCCCATCATCGCGGGTAAGGAGGGCTACCTAAACATGCCGTTCTTCACGATCCGCACACTCGCGTACTTGGTTATTTGGGCGGGTGCTGCCTACCTGCTTCGCCGCAACAGCCTTCGTGAAGACGCGTTGCCTGCAGGACAGAACTTGTTCTTTACGCAGCGCAAATTGGCGGCTACGTTCATCGTGCTCTACGCCGTGACCTCTTCGATGAGCGCGTGGGACTGGGTGATGTCCATTGACACGCATTGGTTCTCGACCCTCTTTGGTTGGTACACCTTCGCTGGAATGTTTGTGACGGCCATGACGGTGCTCAACTTGCTCGTGATGTACTTGCGCATTAACAACCACCTTCCGTGGATCAATGCCAACCACCAGCACGACCTCGGCAAGTTCATGTTCGCATTCAGCGTATTCTGGACCTACCTGTGGTTCAGTCAGTACATGCTCATTTGGTACTCAAACATTCCTGAAGAAGTGACGTACTACTTGCCGCGCTTTAAGGGTGAGTACAAACCCTTGTTTGTGGCAATGGTCGCGATGAACTTCATCTTCCCCATTTTGGTGCTGATGTCGCGTGACGCCAAGCGCATCTTCGGATTCATTGGCCTGGCTGCATTCTTTGTTTTGGCAGGTCACTGGCTCGACCACTACATCATGATTATGCCTGGTGCTGTGGGCTATGACTACGGATTTGGTTTTGCTGAACTCGGCGGAATCTTGTTCTACGCCGGCCTCTTCTTGTGGGTAACGCTGAGCCAATTGGCCAAAGCTCCGCTCAAGTTGAAGAACCACCCGATGCTCACCGAAAGCGAGCACTTCCACCAATAATCGGACGCCCGAAAACAAACGTTTATGTCTGGAACTATGACCCTTATCGTCCTCGTGCTGGCCGTGCTTACGGCACTTCAGCTCATTCGCATTTTTGAACTTTCGTCGAAGGCTCGCAAGCGTGCCGAATATGAGATTTCGGACAAAGACAACAACAACCAAGGTTGGTTGATGTTAATCTTTGGGATTGGGCTCATGCTCGCCTTCTTTTGGATGCTCGCGAATTGGGGCAAGCTAATGCTTCCCAAGTCTGCTTCAGAACACGGTAATGACATTGACAATTTGTTTAAAATTTCGATGTACGTCATTATTGCAATGTTCCTGGTCGTACAGCCCATTCTGTTCTACTTCGCATGGAAGTACCGGGGGGCCTCGAACCGCAAGGCAACGTACTACGAGCACAATAATCGACTCGAGTTTGTTTGGACGATTGTGCCTGCAATCATATTGGCCGTTTTGATAATCTACGGCATGACAACATGGTCAAAAACCATGAATCCAAACAACGAGCAACAACCCATGGTAATTGAGTTGTATGCCCAACAGTTCAAGTGGACCGCACGTTATGCGGGTGCCGACAACAAGCTTGGTTTTGCCAACGTTCGCCTGATTAAGGACGCCAACGTACTTGGAGTTGATACCTTGGATGCATTAGCTGCGGACGACAAGGTTGCTACTGAAATACACCTTCCTGTGGGACGTCCGGTGCTCTTTAAGTTTCGTTCTCAGGACGTGATTCACTCTGCCTACATGCCGCACTTCCGCGC
>DMDX01000104.1:0-3488 GCA_003451355.1 Cryomorphaceae bacterium | reverse complement strand
TGGGTAAAGTGAAGCGAATCAACGACATCCGCACCGCAAAAGGTGAAGAGGCTTATGCCTACGACTATATTCTTTTGTGCAACAAGGTCTGCGGTTCCGCCCACTACAACATGCAAATGAACATCGTAGTAGAGACCGAAGCAGAATACCAGAAATGGCTTGCTGAACAAAAGACTATTGCTGAATTGTTGTAATACCTGAAACGAACGACGAATATGGCTGACCACGCACACGACCACGCTCACGACGCACACCACGATCACGAGCACCACACCGAGAACTTCTGGACGAAGTACGTATTCTCGATGGACCACAAGATGATTGGGAAGCAGTTCCTGATTACCGGTATGTTCATGGGAGTTATCGGAGTATTTATGTCCATGCTCTTTCGCCTTCAGCTCGCATGGCCGGGTGAGAGCTTCCCGATTTTGGAGACATTCTTGGGCAAGTGGGCTCCCGATGGAGTAATGGATCCCAACATGTACCTCGCCTTGGTGACGATTCACGGAACCATCATGGTGTTCTTCGTTCTTACCGCTGGCCTTAGTGGAACCTTCTCGAACTTACTTATTCCACTGCAAATTGGTGCGCGCGACATGGCTTCAGGCTTCCTGAACATGCTTTCGTACTGGTTCTTCGCCGCGTCTTCAGTGGTGATGGTTGTTTCACTGTTTGTGGAGACGGGACCTGCTTCGGGCGGATGGACCGTGTACCCTCCGTTGAGCGCACTTCCTCAGGCTATGCCAGGTTCTGGCGCGGGTATGACCTTGTGGCTCGTTTCGATGACGTTGTTCATCGCGGGTTCGCTGCTTGGTTCACTGAACTACATCGTAACTGTGATCAACCTTCGCGCAAAAGGCATGAGCATGACGCGCCTGCCTTTGACGATCTGGGCGTTTTTCGTGACCGCCATCCTTGGTGTCCTTTCGTTCCCCGTTCTGTTGAGCGCGGCGTTACTCCTAATGATGGACCGTATGCTCGGAACTTCGTTTTACTTGAGCGACATCATGGTCGCGGGCGAGTTGCTCGGTAACCAAGGTGGTAGCCCGGTTCTTTACGAACACTTGTTCTGGTTCCTTGGCCACCCTGAGGTGTACATCATCCTTTTGCCTGCGCTCGGAATCACTTCTGAGGTAATTGCGACCAACTCGCGCAAGCCGATTTTCGGTTACCGTGCGATGGTCGGTTCAATCCTCGCGATTGCCTTCCTTTCGTTCATCGTGTGGGGTCACCACATGTTTGTAACGGGCATGAATCCGTTCCTAGGTTCGGTGTTTACGTTCACGACGCTGTTGATCGCCATTCCTTCTGCGGTAAAGGCCTTTAACTACATCACCACGCTGTGGAAGGGCAACATCCAGTTCACCCCCGCGATGCTCTTCTCGATCGCCCTCGTGAGCACATTTGTTGCCGGTGGACTGACGGGAATCATCCTTGGTGACTCTGCCTTGGACATCAACGTGCACGATACCTACTTTGTGGTCGCACACTTCCACATTGTAATGGGTCTGTCGGCCATCTTTGGAATGTTTGCAGGCGTGTACCACTGGTTCCCTAAGATGTACGGCCGTATGATGAACAAGTCCATGGGCTACCTGCACTTCTGGCTCACGTTTGTGAGTGCCTACGGGGTGTTCTTCCCAATGCACTTTACCGGTTTGGCTGGTTTGCCACGCCGCTACTACAGCAACGCGGAATTCCCCATCTTCGACGAGCTCCAGGACATCAACGTGATCATCACGATGTTTGCCATCGGAGGCGGTATTGCTCAGGTGATCTTCTTTTTCAACTTCTTCTACTCAATGTGGCGCGGCCCCAAGGCCCCACAGAACCCTTGGAGGTCAAATACCTTGGAGTGGACAACCCCTGTGGAGCACATCCATGGCAACTGGCCAGGTGCCTTGCCTGAAGTACACCGCTGGGCCTACGACTACAGCAAGCCTGGTCACGACGAGGATTTTGTGGTGCAGACCACTCCGCTGAAGGACGGCGAACAAGCCCACTAAGCGTTTAATAAGTTCGTTGAACGGCCGCCCGGAATCCCCGAGCGGCCGTTTACATTTGTGCTATGGTGGATTTTCTGCACGACGCCTCCACGGCGGGAATGGACGACCGCGAGGCGGAACAGCGACTCAGGCCAGCGCGCTTTGACGACTTTGCCGGTCAGGCCAAGGTGCTTGAAAACCTCAAGATCTTTGTTCAGGCCGCGCGCCAGCGCGAAGAGGCATTGGACCACGTGCTGCTCCACGGCCCTCCGGGCCTTGGAAAGACGACGCTGGCGCACATTATTGCAAGCGAACTAGGTTCCGCCCTAAAGCTGACCAGTGGTCCTGTGCTCGATAAGCCGGGAGACCTTGCGGGACTGCTCACGAGCCTTGATGCCCACGACGTGCTCTTTATTGACGAGATTCACCGACTGAGTCCCGTGGTTGAGGAGTACCTCTACAGCGCGATGGAGGACTACCAAATCGACATTATGCTCGAATCGGGGCCGGCTGCGCGTTCGGTGCAAATCCGTCTGAAGCCGTTTACGTTGATTGGTGCTACCACACGGAGTGGGTTGCTGACGTCTCCGCTTCGTGCCCGCTTCGGAATCGCTGCGCGCCTCGAATACTACAGCGTCGAACTGCTGTCGACCATCGTTGAGCGTTCTTCAAACATTTTAAATGTCGGAATCGAGTCCGATGCCGCCATTGAAGTCGCCCGACGCAGCCGCGGAACCCCGCGAATTGCCAATGCACTCCTGCGTCGTTTGCGCGACTTCGCTCAGGTTAAGGATAAGACCATGATTGACCTTGAAGTGGCACGATTCGGAATGGATGCGCTCGACGTCGATACCCACGGCCTTGACGAGATGGACAACCGCATCTTGACGACGTTGATCGACAAGTTTCGCGGAGGCCCCGTGGGCTTAAGCACGCTGGCTACGGCGGTGAGCGAGCAGGCTGAGACCCTCGAAGAGGTCTACGAACCCTACCTCATTCAAGAAGGCTACCTGGCGCGCACGCCGCGCGGACGAATGGCGATGGACAAAGCCTACAAGCACCTCGGCCGAACTCCGTCGGGAGGTCCTGATTTGTTTTCATGACCCGAACCGAAGCGACGGCGCTGCTCAAGGCCGAGGCCAAGCGCCTGGGGTTTATTGAGGCGCGCGTTGCGCGGGCGGATTTTTTGACCGATGAGGCTCCGCGTCTTGAGGAGTGGCTCAGGCACGGCATGCACGGCAGCATGCGCTACATGGAGAATCACTTTGACAAGCGCTTGGATCCGCGCAAACTGGTTCCGGGAGCCAAGTCGGTGGTGAGCCTGGCGTTCAACTACTATCCGGCTGCGTCAGAGCTCGAGGGGGATGATCGTCCGCGCGTGGCGCGCTACGCGTACGGCGAGGACTACCACCGCGTGGTTAAGGACCGACTTTTTGAGTTGCTGGACGTGCTTCGTACCGCGGTGGGTGACCTAGACGGGCGTTGCTTCGTCGACAGCGCCCC
>DMDX01000105.1:13590-14030 GCA_003451355.1 Cryomorphaceae bacterium | reverse complement strand
TTGCCAAAAAGGTGCTCTCCGCGAAGGGCCAAATTGTACATGGTTTGGTCTTCCAATCGGGCGTTATCCACATCATTCGATCCGCCTTTGGTTTGCATGCGGAGTTCTCCAACATAGGTGCCGTCTTCCTGGCGTTCCACATCTTTAAAGCGCATGCGGAATCGGTTTTCCCAGTCCTTGCGGTTGCTGTACATCGACTGAACAAAAATGGTGTGGCCTGGGGCCAAGCGAAAGTCGAGGTTGGCCGACAGATTCTGGCGAAGGCGGCGCACGTTGTACTGGCGCACTTCGTAGTTAAAAATATAGGGGTTCGCTGCGTCATCAAAGTTCCACTCGAACTCTGCGTTATCCGAACCAAATACGTGGTCCTTGCTCGAGGCACTCACGACTACACCGACTTTATCTTTTGCAAAGCGGTTTCCGTACGTGAACGATCCGTT
>DMDX01000105.1:1212-13387 GCA_003451355.1 Cryomorphaceae bacterium | reverse complement strand
GCGCGGGTAACCAAGTTCACCGATCCGCCAATAGCGTCCGCGTCCATGTCAGGGGTAAGTGCTTTAGACACTTCAATCGTTTGAATCATGTCGGCAGCAATCAAGTCCATTTGGATGTTGCGGTTGTCGCCTTCGGCAGACGGAATACGCTCGCCGTTGATGGTCACCGAGTTCAGCTGGGGAGCCAATCCGCGGATAATAATGTTGCGGGCCTCGCCTTGGTCGTTCTGCATTGTGATACCAGGGATACGCTTCGCGGCGTCACCGATGTTGTCGTCCGGAAAACGTCCGACTTGGTCTGAAGACACCACATTCGATGCGTTGATGTTGCTCTTTTGGCGGTTCAAGGCTTTGGCCTGACCCTGAAGGAGCGATCCGACTACTTCGATTTCGCCGAGTTCGGTCGTTCCAGGCTTCGTCTTAAGTACGACAAACTGGTTGCCGTTTGAGGTATTTACTGCGGCTTCAACCGACACGTAGCTCGCGTACACGAGTTTCACAATGTGCTTGTCGGCCGAAACTCCGGTAAAGGAGAAGCGACCATTCAAGTCTGTAGTGGTCGAGCGGCTGCCGTCCAAGGTGACCACTGCACCCGGAAGGGCAATGTTCGCCTCATCGACCGCTTGGCCGCTGATGCTGCTTTGAGCCATGGCAGCCAAGCTGCTCAAGGTCAGTGCAAAAAGTGCGATAATTTTTTTCATAACTAGGTGATTTTGAGGATCCTCAAAACTCAGCCTAGTATGTTAACCGCAGTTTACCCCGCGAGGCACAAACGCTAACAAACGGTTATAATTCTGTTACTTTACCGTTAGCCGCACCGCCTGTCCGCCCTGCCACAGGACGTATACCCCGGCGGGGCAGTATTCGGGAACCTGTACCAGCACCCGGCCTGAGTCCGCCCGCTGCGGCCACGCCAAACGCTGGCCAGTGAGGGTGTACACCGCCACATCGCCGTCGCTTGGACTCGAAATCCACTGGCCTGAAGCCGCGGGATTCGGGTACCACAGGGCACTGACCGACACTTCATCCAATCCGACTGTACGCAGGGATTTGGTCAACGTATCCGTTCCGCCGCAGTCGTTGGACGCGATGAGCGACACGTTGTAGAACAATCCGGGAACCGCGTACGTCTTTATCGGATTTGCGCCAAAACCTTGAGTTCCGTCACCAAACAACCACTGGTAGCCGACCACGTCGGGGCTGCACCACGGGCCAGCTTCAAACTGCACGCGCATTCCGGCTCCGTTCGAGGAAAGTACATTGGCGACCCATTCGGCTGTCGGGTTCGTACACGTAATCACCACTTGAGACGCCGTCACCGTGTCGCCACAAATGTTGTATGCCTTCATCGTTACGGTGTAGGGCCCAGAAACGGCATAACTATGCACGGGATTCGTAGCGGAACTCTGTCCACCATCTCCAAACGTCCACACCACACCATTGGCATTGTTGGCCAAACTCGCGAACGTAACGGTATTGCCGTTAACTCCGTACGAGAATCCGCCACTCAACGGCGCGCACACGTTGACGGTGGTTTGCACCGTATCGCTATTGCCGCAGAAATTCGAGACAATCAATCGCACCGTATAGGTGCCTTGCATGGCAATGGTCACGGTGGTCGAACCGGAATTTGGTGAGGCAACTACGGTTCCGCTCGAATTCGTCACCGTCCATTGGTACGTATTGGTGGGGGTGAGGTTCTGGGCGCTTAAAATTACATTCATACCCACCACGGCCGAGGTGAAGTTGGCCGAAACCGCCGGGCAGGGCTGCGTAGTAAAGGTCAACGGGCCGACCCAGGCGCTCGCCAAACCGTTTGCGCAACTGTCCTTGAGGTACACCTGGTAGGTGGTGTTTGCCGTCAATCCGGTAATCGGGTATGGCGAAGCAATGCCGTTGGCTGCCGAGGTGGCGTTGGTCGGAACATAGCCCGCCAAACCATAGGCAATGCGCGTAACGCCTCCGCCCGGAGTAAAGTTGATCGTCGCGCCGGTCACCCCAATGCCTGTGGCCGTCACTGCAGACGGTGCGGTGCAGATCGGAACTGGAGCTGCAACCACCCCAAACTCGTCGATGGCCAGCTCGGCCCAACCGTTAAAGCTGTTGTCTTTTAACCCTCGGAACCGGAATCGTACGGTTGTTCCGGCATAGGCGGGGAGTTGTATTTCGTTGAGTGTCCATGGCGAGGCGGCACTCGTTTGGGCGCCTGGTTGTACAGTGGCTACCGGGTTCCAGCCTGTGCCCGTATCTGCAAATACCTGTAGCTCATCAATCAGCGCCCCGAGCAGGTGGCTGTGAAAGCGCAGCATTGGTACGGTTACTGGTGCCGTATTGATCCAAGGAGACGTCAGTAGGGCAATCCCAGCGCCATTGCTGCCGAACCCGGCGGTATACATATACTTGCCCCCATTAACCCCTTGGCTGGGTCCTGAGGTGCCAGATTGCATCGGACCTTGACCGACAGCCCAGTAGAATTCACTCGTTGTAGATCCTGCCGATCGCGACCAGCAGCTGTTAATGCTTCCGGCCAAGTTGGGCCAAACCCCCACGACCCATTGGCTTGAGTTGAAGGACTCGGTGAACGGAGCATTCGCTGCCAAGCATGCTGTAGTCGCAGTGAAACCAGTAGACCACTGGCTGACGCTAGTCGGTCCACAACTATCCTTGACATAGATGTCGTAGGTCGTGTTTGGTGTTAGTCCATTGAGTAGGAACGGGTTACTTGACGCCACTACTCGAGTTCCAGCGGTACTTGGGTTGAATCCACTTGGACCGTACTTCACCACCCAAGGACTCGCACCACCCGTCCACGACAAGTTTACTGAAGTGCTATTTGAACTCAATGAAGTAAATCCAGTTGGCCTGGGACAGGTCGGAGTCTCGTGCACATCAAGGTCGTCAAAGGCTAGCTGGCAAAAGAAGGCGTTTGCTACTATGGATTCGCCGGTGAATCGTAGCTGAATAGTTTGGTTCGCATATGCGGCAAGGCTCACAATCACTTCTTGCCAAGGAGCCGATTCGGCAGACTGCTGTTGCCCGGTACTCGACCACACCTGTGTAGCCACGCCTGCACTATTGATTACATGGACTTTGGCACCTGCGATCTGGCTTCCAAAAGCGTGGTACCAAAACGTGAGTTCTGGAACATTCAATGGAGTCAGATTGATAAGCGGAGTGAGGAACTGAGTGGATGTATTGCTCGACGCAAACCCAATGGCATCCATAAAAATGTACTTGCCGGCGGTCCCCGGCGAGTGGTCGTCGCTCGGGCCTGTTTGGGCCGTGTTAAATGGGGGAGGACCAACGAGCATGGTTAGGCCCGTTACCGTTGAACGGCTCCAGCAATTGGGCCATGTTCCAGGTTGGTTAAATGCCGGCGGAACCCAGCTGCTGTTGTCAAAGTTCTCCGACCAGGGAGCATTGAACGCGTTGCACGCAGTGGTAAATGTTACTGGTCCGACCCAAGCAGAGAATGAAGCGGGTCCGCACGAATCACGTACGTAGGCCTGGTAGGTGGTGTTTGCGGTGAGTCCGTTGACCGTGGTTGTGGTACCCGAAAATCTGTGAATGGAACCGCTTCCGGCAGCCGTGCTCGGAGCCCCGTAGGAGATTTGGTGGTGGGTAGAACTACCTAAAACCAACGAGAACGCAGCTGAATTCGCCTGAACCCCGGTATTCACAAAATTCGAGGGCGGAATGCAGCCCGACGCTTGCCCAATGAAAATATCGTCAATTGCAATTCGCCCTAAGGTGGGGAATGTCGTTGTACCCTTTCCGATAAAGCGAATATTCACGGTTTGTCCCGCAAACGTCATCAAGGGGTAGGTTTGCTGCCGCCACGGGCTGGTTTGGCTGCTAAACTGGGTCGGGTTTGCTGGAATCGAGCCGAGTCGAACCCAATTCGAACTACCGACCTGTGAAGCCTCTACAATAAGGGAGTCAATCTGTGCCCCAAACATGTGGTACCAAAACGAGATACTTGGCTGCGAAGCTCCCGAAAGGTTGATTTGGGGCGTGCGTAAAATGGCTTCACTGTTACCGCTAAAACTATTAAAACGGTCCGTGAGCATGAACTTGGTTCGGCCCGAATGGTCACTGGCGGGCCCAGAGAAGTTAATTGTCTGAAATGCTGGCCCCGTCACCCACGCATAGCCTTGGTTGGGATTGGGAATCCATCCGCACATGTAGGTTCCGAGCCCATTGAATGCAGTACGTTGACCAAACGACTGGTGGTCAAAGTTTTCAAACCACGGAATCGTCGCTGGGCTAGCGCAGGTCGTAGAAAACCCGTAGTACGTCGTCCATGAACTCTTTTGGCCGTTGGCGCAGCTGTCGCGCACGTAGAAGTCGTAGCCTGTAGAACCTGAAAGACTCGTAATGACGCGCGTTAAGCCCGTATACCAGGGGGTCAATGTTCCGCTGCCGGGCGTAAAACCAAGAGGACCGTACTCGATTTGGTGAAATGGATTGCCCGGCGTCACCGACAAGGTGATGGTCGTGTTGGTTCGCGTGACCAAGCTCAAGGCCGAGGGCGTCGTGCACGCATTCGTCTTGCCCACTGTGAGCAAGAGACCAAGGGCTAAAAGCAAAAAATTCCGTATAATCATAGATAACCACAAAAATCGTTCAAGAGTTTGACATGCCTTGGGCCAAAGCACACAACGCCCCGCCCCAATGAACAATCGGTGCACTATCCCTTTGAGCGTTTGAACTAACTTTGTGGTAATGCATCGAATTCTGCTTGGTTTAGCTCTACTGCTCTGGTTTACCCGGATCGCAGACCCCGTGCTGCACAGCCTCGCGCACGACCACCACGAGCACTGTGCCGAGCAGGGACTTCACCTGCACGAAGGCGACGATTCGTGCAAGTGGACCGACCCGGCCTACCTCGTGGGTCTTCAGCCCGTTGCCATCGGCTGGGAGCTGATGCCCCGCGCTTCGTGGCGCAACGAGCCTGTGGTGCGTGTCGCTTCGGCCAAGAATGCAGATTCTGAGGCGATTGCCCTGCGTGGGCCGCCTGTGGGTTAACCTCCGACAATTGTGCGCGGAACCGCTCCGCGCTTGGTTAATTCATTCAAAATATCATGAACAAATTGCTTTTTGGGCTGCTCGCGGCCCTGCCCCTCATGCTTTGGGGCCAACGCGACACATCTATCGTCATTGAACTCGGAGAGGCTTCGGTCGAAGCTCAACGCGACAATCCTGCCGCACTATCCACTCAAGTCTTCGCCATTCCCGTGCGGACTCTTGCCGATCAGGGCCCCTCGGCCATGCTTCAACTGAGCCGACAAGCACCGGCTTTACAGCTCGCGAGCATCGGCGGGCACACTGTCAAACCCATCTTGCGCGGCCTTGGAGGCTACCGTGTGGTGACCGCCTACCAAGGCTGGCGCTACGACAACATGCAGGGCGGAGCCGACCACGGCCTTGACTTCCCTCTGCTCGGAGTGGACCATGTCGAGGTCATGCTTGGTCCCAATGCCTTAGCTCTTGGTACCGATGCCATGGCTGGAGTGCTATACTTCTCAGACGTTCGACCGCGTGCTGAGGGCCGCCAGCATTCTCTATCCCTTAATGGAGGAGCTAACGGCATGCCCCTAAGCGGTCAGTACAGTCTACATCGCAGTGGTCCAGGTATCTACTACGTCGGCGCCTACGGCGGATTCAACCCCGAGTACCGCGACGGCAACGGCGATACGGTCCACGGAACCTATTCTCAGACCTTTGCAATTCGCGCCCTTGGCTCGTGGCAAAAGGGCAAAACACAGCACCGCATCAAATTGACTGGGGTACAGCGTCGGTTTGGACTTCCAGAAAAAGAGGAGGAACCGGGCCAAGAGCCTGAAGAAGAGCACGGCGATCAGTTCGTCCAAGCAGGTCATCTTGCCTGGGAAGCAGAACGCAATATTGGATCATGGCAACTACGTGCGGTAACGGGCCTTCAGACATCCTTACGCGCCGAATACGAAGCGGCCCACGATGGGCCTGAACCCGAACCCGGCGATGAGCATGAAGCACATATTGCATTCAACTTGCACACGGCGTCGCAGACTACCGTCATGGAACGCCCTATCGGCGCTGGACAACTAACCTTGGGGGCTCATCAACAACTTCGCTTGCTGCGGAACGATGTCCATGCTGAAGAGGAGATTTACCCCAATGCGGAACAGTTTCAGTCAGCACTGTTTGCCCACTATAGTGTTGAAAAGGGACGGCACAGTCGTTCGGCAGGCCTTCGCGGAGAGGTTGGCGCCTTTGCCGGCTATGCTGCGTTGTTTCGCTACGGATACGCCATCAGCAAGCCCTTAAGCATTCAAGCTCGTATTTCGCATGGCATCCGAGGCCCTCAGCTCGAGGAGCGATTTACCAATGGAACCCATATTGGCGCGGGTAGATTCGAAGTCGGCGACAGTGAACTCAGCCCCGAACAGCTTTGGAATGCCGATCTTGGCCTAAACGTTACCACCGCCCGTTTTGATGCGCAGTTGACGGCCTTCTACCAGGCCTACCGCAACTTCATATACCTCAATCCGAATGATAGCAGCGGCTCTTTGCGCTATTATTACGTTCAGGATGACGCCCGTGTCTATGGAGCCGAAGCCCGAGCCCACTGGCACCCCGTCGAGCGCTTTCACATGCATGCTCAGGCGGCGCTCAGTATTGGCGAGGACGCGGAGGGTAATCCGCTTCCGTTCATGGCACCGGGCCGTTGGGGCGCCCACCTCGCGTACGACGTACTGCCCGACCAACGTCTACACGCCGAACTTCATTACGACCACTACGTTGCACAGGAACGGCTCTCACCGACCGAAGATCTCTTTTTGGACGGGCCCACTGAGGCTTATGGTCTCTGGTCAGCGAGCCTCACCGGCGCGCTCATCAAGAACGCCTCGTGGAGTGTTGAAGTCCTCAATGCCACCAACACCACTTTTGCACACCACCTTTCGCTGGCTCGTGCCGTCGGAGTGCTCGAAGCAGGTCGCCAAGTGCGTGCGAGCCTGAGGTTTGCGTGGTAAATAAACCCTGCGTATCTTTGCAACGCTTTCTGAATCCAAAATCGAGGGGACCCACAAAGTCCCCTCGTCTATTTTTAAAGGTTTTTAAAAGTACGCCTACATGACCCAACACGAACTGCAGCAGCTGGTTGATACGACCCTTCAGGGTTTGGATGCCTTTGCCGTAGAGGTAAGCCTGAGTGCCACGAACGACATCAAGGTACATGCCGACCTCAACGAGGGGCACATTACTTTGGCGCAAATCAAGACAATCAGCCGCGCGATTGAATCTGCACTCGGCGAAGCGTCAGAGAACTATGCCATCGAGGTGTCTTCACCTGGAATGTTCACCCCATTCATGGTGGATGCCCAATACCGCAAGAATCTTGGTCGCGAAGTTGTGGTCAAGCTATTGGACGGCCAAAAAGACAAGGGCAAGCTTGCCGCCTTCGACGGCACGAGCATTACGTTGGAGCGCACTGAGCGCGTCCCCAAGACTCTGGGCAAAGGCAAGATGGATCAGACGACCCAGACCCAAATCCCGCTGGCGGAACTGTCCAGCATCACACTCGACTTTAATTTCTAAGTTTCTTCTTTTAAGTAGTTATGGAAAATCTAGCCATCATCGAATCCTTTGGCGAGTTCAAAGACGAAAAGAGCATCGACCGCGTAACGCTCATGTCCTTCATCGAAGAGGCATTTCGCGTTCAAATTCGCAAGAAATACGGTACCGACGAAAATTTTGACGTTATCGTAAACCCTGACAAAGGCGATCTCGAAATCTGGCGCAACCGCACCATTGTAGCAGATGGAGCCGTTGAGGACGACAACCTCGAAATCGCCCTTGCTGCCGCTATTAAAATCGAGCCCGACTTTGAGGTCGGTGAGGAGGTTTCTGAAGAAATCAAGATCATTGATCTCGGACGCCGCTTTATTTTGGCCTTCCGCCAGACCCTTGTTCAAAAGGTTCAAGAGCACGACTCAGGTGAGCTCTTCAAGCGCTACAAGACCATGGAAGGCGAGATCATCAGCGGCGAGGTGCACCACGTGCGCCACCGCGAGCTTATCATCTATGATGACCAGCAGAATGAATTGATTTTGCGTCGAGAAGACATGATTCCTGAAAAGGACTTTTACCGCAAGGGTGACACCGTACGTGCTGTGGTCAAACTGGTCGAGGTTCGCGGAGCCAAGCCCTTTATCCTGCTCAGCCGCACGTCTGAAGAATTTATGGCTAAGCTCTTCGAAGCTGAGATTCCCGAAGTTTTGGACGGAATCATCACTGTCAAGAAGGTCGTTCGAATTCCGGGCGAAAAGGCGAAAGTTGCAGTGGAGTCCTACGATGACCGCGTCGACCCTGTCGGAGCCTGTGTGGGCATGAAAGGCTCGCGCATTCACGGAATCGTTCGCGAGCTCCGAGGCGAGAACATCGACGTGATTAACTACACGAATAACCTTCAGTTGATGATTCAGCGCGCGCTGTCGCCTGCAAAAATTACCAATATGGTGCTTGACGAAGAGCGCCGTCATGTGGATGTCTACTTGCCTGCAGACCAGGTTTCATTAGCCATCGGTCGCGGCGGAACCAACATCCGTCTCGCCAGTAAGCTCAACGACTACGAAATCGACGTATACCGCGAAGACGTGGTGCACGAAGAGGACGTCGAACTCCTCGAGTTCAGCGACGAAATCGAAGCTTGGGTTATCGAACAGCTCCGCAATGGAGGCTACGATACGGCCAAATCCGTACTTCGTGCTGACATTGAAGACGTAGCCCGACGTGCCGATCTTGAGGTCGAAACGGTTCAAGACGTTCGCAACATCCTCACCAAAGAGTTTGACGCCGAATAAACAACGGTTTTGCCCTCACCCACACTGAATTCCTAAATAGACCCGACCTTTGCGCCTATGAGCACCATCCGCATCAGTAAAGTACTTAGCGAGCTGAACATCGGCTTGGATACCGCCGTTGACTTCTTGGCCTCTAAGGCCCAAGAGGTAGATCGCAACCGTAACGCCAAGATTGATCAAGCACAGTACGACCTGCTGACGCAGCAATTCGCCACAGATAAGTCGTCCAAAGACAAGGCAGAAACGCTCATCCAGAAAAAGCGCGAAGAAAAAGAGGCCATTCAGGCTGAGCGCGAACAAAAGAAGCCCGAAGTTATTCGGGCAACTGCCACGCTTACTGGCCCTGTTGTTTCGGGTAAAATCGACTTAGCACCCAGAAAACCTTCAGCTTTGAGCGAGCAAACTATGCCGCCAAAGCCTATCGAAGCACAGGTGCCCAAGGTCGTTGTTCCGCCCAAGGAGGTCGAACCTAAAGTAGAAGTCACGCCTCAACCTGTCCCCGCGGCCAAGGTCGATCAAGAACCTAAGGCCGAAGAGCCCAAGGTCAACCCACCGGTCTCGTCAGCTGTAATAGAGCACGTTATTTCTGAGCCTAAAGAGGCTGAGGCTACCCAAGCAAAACCGACCCCAGACCAAGATGTAGCGTCTGAAGATTCGGTGCACCACGAAACGCAGTACCAAAAGTTGGATGGTCCAAAAATGACAGGTCAAGTAATTGACTTATCACAGTTTGCTAAAAAACCAGCTTCAGGTCAGCGGAAGCGTATTAAAACGGACGGCCTCCAAAGGCCAGCATCTGGTGGTGGGCGAACCACTACGGGAGCTGCTAGTGTTGGTGGTCCAACCCAAGGCGGTGGATTTGGTCAACGCGGCCCCAATGGCCAGCGTGGCCCCGGTGGCCAGCGCGGGCCCGGACAGCGTGGCCCCGGACAGCGTGGGCCGGGCGCCCCTCAAGGCGCAGGTGGAGCACCTCGGGAAGTAAGCCAAGAGGATATTCAACGCAAAATCAAGGAAACCCTCGAAAAGCTCGGCGGTGGCCGCAAATCCAAGGGATCTAAGATTCGCCGCGACAAGCGTGCAGAGCGTGCAGAAGCCCGCGAAATGGCCGAACTCGAGCGTCAAGAGGGCGAAAAAGTCCTCAAGCTCACGGAGTTCGTAACCCTCCTCGAGGTCGCTAACATGATGAAAGTGACTCCAACCGAGGTCATTTCTACGTGTATGTCGCTCGGAATCATGGCGTCGCTCAACCAGCGCCTTGACAAGGAAACCCTCACAATTGTAGCCGATGAATTCGGATTTGACGTCTTATTTGTCGACGAAGAAGTTCATGATTCGCTCGCTGAGGAACTAGAAAACGATACCGAACGCATTTCACGATCCCCAATTGTTACCGTAATGGGCCACGTCGACCACGGCAAGACGTCGCTACTGGACTACATCCGCAAGGCCAACGTAATTGCAGGCGAAGCGGGCGGAATCACGCAGCACATCGGCGCCTACAGCGTTCAGCTTACCGACGGACAGCACATCACCTTCTTGGATACGCCAGGTCACGAGGCCTTTACCGCCATGCGTGCGCGTGGAGCCCAGGTCACTGACATCGCCATCATCGTGGTTTCGGCTGACGATTCAGTGATGCCTCAGACCAAGGAGGCCATCAGCCACGCCCAAGCGGCAGGTGTTCCAATCGTATTCGCAATCAACAAGATTGACCGCCCCGACGCCAACCCCGAGCGCATTAAAGAGCAACTTGCCGGAATGAACCTCCTCGTTGAAGACTGGGGCGGTAAAATCCAGTCGCAGGACATCTCTGCCAAGCAGGGCCTCAACGTCGACAAACTTCTCGAAAAGGTACTACTTGAAGCCGAGCTCCTGGACCTTAAGGCGAACCCCCAACGCCTCGCCAAAGGAACCGTCATTGAAGCCACCCTCGACAAAGGACGTGGCTACGTTACAACCCTTCTCGTTCAAAACGGATCCCTTCGCGTGGGTGACTACATGCTCGTTGGCCAATTCAGCGGAAAGGTCCGCGCCATGATGGACGAACGCGGTCAAAAGCTTGATGTCGCCGGCCCATCGGTTCCCGTGTCGATTCTCGGACTGGACGGCGCACCTACTGCTGGCGACAATTTCGTCGTCTTTGAAGATGAGCGCGAAGCCAAGCAAATCGCCACGCGCCGCCAGCAACTTGCTCGCGAGCAGAGCGTGCGCTCTCAAAAGAACCTCACCCTCGAAGAGATCGGACGTCGTCTGGCCGTCGGAGACTTCAAGGAGCTCAATATCGTCCTCAAAGGCGACGTGGACGGTTCGATCGAGGCACTTGCCGACTCACTTCAGCGCCTCAGCACTGAAGAAATTCAGGTCAATATCATCCACAAGGCCGTGGGCGGAATCACCGATTCAGACGTCCTTCTCGCCTCAGCTTCTGGAGCCATCATCGTCGGATTCCAAGTCCGTCCTGCCGCTTCAGCCCGCAAGTTGGCCGAGAAAGAAGACATCGAAATCCGTCTCTACAGCATCATCTACGACGCGATCAACGACATCAAAGACGCCATGTCTGGACTTCTGTCGCCCGACGTTAAAGAAGAAATCACCTGCACCATCGAAGTTCGTGAGACCTTCAAAATCAGCAAGGTGGGCACCATCGCCGGCTGTATGGTCATGGACGGAATCATCACCCGCAATACCCGCGTTCGCGTCATTCGTGACGGCGTGGTTCAGTATACGGGCGAACTCGGATCCCTCAAGCGCTTCAAGGACGACGTCCGCGAAGTCAAAAAGGGCCTCGACTGTGGTTTGAACATCAACAACTACAACGACATCAAGGTCGGCGACATCGTCGAAGGCTTCAAGGAGGTTGAGGTTCAGCGCGAACTGTAAGGCGCTCCGCGCCGTTTCTGGTTTCTCGTTTCTTGTTGGCGGTATAACCCAAACTGTGGGGTGCTTTTACCGGCCTGGGAAGACAAGTTGCTAGTAACCAGTAACTTTTACTGAACCAGCCAACCCACCACCTTCTTCATCCATACTTTGTAGGGAGGAGTAAGGAACATGGTTGGAACAAGGCGACCACGCCGGTATACGCTGCGGGCGTTGCTGAATTCGCGGAATCCCCAGATTCCGTGGGATTTACCGATTCCGGAATTGTTGACACCCCCAAACGGAAGCTCGGGGTGCATGTAGTGCAGGTAGAAGTCGTTGACGACGGTTCCGCCGGCGCGCGTCTCGCGAATGATGCGGTCGGTCCAGGACTTCGTGTGGCTGAGGATGTACACCACAATGGGCTGGGGGCCTGCATTCACGCGGGCCAGCGCATCTTCGGTTGAAGTATA
>DMDX01000105.1:0-949 GCA_003451355.1 Cryomorphaceae bacterium | reverse complement strand
AGGCGGTCCCAGTGGCGGGGTTGAATGATGCGCACCCAGTCAGGGTTGGTTGCGGGGGAATCCCCGTAGTGCTGGGCCACGCCCGCCTTAAAGCCTTGGATGAAGTCCGCGCATTGTGCGGCCGGAACCAATGCGTAGTCCGGAGCAATACAGACCTGGCCCGCGTTGAGGCCCTTGGCCCATGCGACGCGGCGCCCTGCGGCATCTGCGCCGTAGCCTTCGTGAACAAATACGGGCGACTTTCCGCCCAGCTCAAGCGTGACCGAGGCGAGGTACTTGGATGCGGCGGCCATCACTTTGCTTCCGACACCGGGGGAGCCGGTAAAGAAAATGTGGTTCCAGGGCTGCTCGAGAAGGGCCACAGCCACACTCACATCGCCTTGGACCACACAGACTTCGTCGGGCGGAAACACCGCCTCGACCACCGAAGCAATGAATGCAGCGGATGCCGGCGCCACTTCACTCGGCTTGAGGCACACCGTGTTGCCGGCGCCGACTGCGTACACCAGCGGAACCAGACACAAATTCACCGGAAAGTTCCACGGCGACACAATGAGGGCAACCCCTTTGGGCTCGTGGTGGATTTCAGCCCGCCCCGGAATCAATGTCAACGGCAACGGCAAGCGGTCGGTGCGCGTCCAACGGCTCAAGTTGGCAATCACGTGGTCTATAGAGTCTTTGACCGGAAGGAGCTCATTGAGGTCGCTTTCGATTTCTGGTCGATTGAGGTCCGCTCGCATGGCAGCGTGAAGTTCGCTTCGGCGGCGAATGAGTTCCGCTCGCAATGCCTTGAGTCGGTTGCGGCGGTGGCTCAGTGGGAGCGAGGCAATGCGGGGGGCGGCGGCCTTGAGGGCCTGAAATTCGGAAGCGAATGATGACGTCATACTCCGAAGGTAATGCGAACGGGCACGGCTCAGCTCGCTACGATGCCGTCGCGCAGGCGAATGAT
>DMDX01000048.1:2658-3980 GCA_003451355.1 Cryomorphaceae bacterium | reverse complement strand
GAAGCGATTGCTGCGGCATATGAGCGCAACGGATGTGCCTCGGAAGGAGTTCGCCAAGCAGTTCATGCGGGCAGGAAAGCCCACGAACGCTTGCGCCCAGCCCTTAAGGGCATCTCAGAGGGGAATCGTTAGTCAAGCCACGTATCAGCAAGGGCGACACGGTCCTCGGCGGTGAGGCCGAGTTGCGTCACACTCTCTCCAAATGACAGGCCTACTTCACGGCAGTACGAAAGCATTCGTTCTTGTACAAAGCGCTCGAGATTTTCTACAGTGTTCATATTCAGGCTTTTTAAGTTCGCAAACAAAGCACGCGGACTTATGTAAATCGGCGAACAGGTTTGTGTTAACACATGGTAAATGAGCGCGTTAGGCCATAAAAGTTACGAACAGCATGTTGATATCCCCATGGAGGCTATAGTGGCAAATAATTCCCGAACTTTCGGCATGCGTTGCATCATTGCATTTTTAGTGTTGGCATATTCGCTCACTGCCCGCGCCCAATGCTCCGTGGACGTCGTGCGCGACAGTCTTTATGGCTGTGCGGGCGACAGTGTGACGCTTGAAGCGATTGGTTCGGGTCCGTTTACGTGGAGTCCGTCGGCGAGCGTTTCGTGCGACACCTGTGCGACGACAAGGGCGCGCATTGGTTCCACGGCCGCGGCGATTACGGTTTCCACGCAGATGGGGGCTACGGTTCCGGCGGTAAATGGCAACTTTAGCCTCGGAAACACGGGCTTCACGTCACAGTACATCAACAACCAGTTCTCGATTTGGAACGAGGGCACCTACGCCGTCGGGCCCAACCCGAATGCGGTGCACGCAAACTTTGGAACATGGGGCGACCACACAACCGGTACGGGCAACTACATGATTGTCAACGGATCGATTCTCCCGAACCGCACGATTTGGCAGCAGACCGTGACCTTTCCCGGCGGAGCCCAAGTGACCATGTCTTACTGGGTCCTCAGTTTGGCCCTACCCCCAGGAAGCCTCAGGGTGATGGTCAACGGAACCCAGGCGGGAACGGCCCAAGCCGCTCCGTCCACCATTGGAACCTGGAGCTTGCGCACGCAAACCTTTACGGCGCCTGCGAACGGCGTGTGCACCATTGCGCTCCAGGCGGTGACGACCGCGGGATCGGGCAACGACTTTGGGCTTGATGATATCAGTTTCTCGTACGCCTGCACGGCGAGTAAGCCGGTGTGGCTGGTTCCGAACCCGAAGCCCAACGCGCTGGCCTGGGTCAACCGCACCAGTGGATGTGAGCCGCTCTGCGTGACCTGGCACGACGTGAGCAGTGTTCCCGGCGGCCAAGTGGCGGC
>DMDX01000048.1:487-2370 GCA_003451355.1 Cryomorphaceae bacterium | reverse complement strand
CATTGCCGGCGGTGACGGCGCATCCGCAGCCGGTGGTGGATGCCTTTTGGTCGGTTCCTGGCGGAACCTGGTCCCGCGACAGCAATCTGCTCGTGCCCTACGACAACCCCACCCTTGCGCTTACGGTGGGTCTCGATTCGTCGGTGAGCCCGTGGACGTTGGCTCCGGGCTCGTCCATGTGGGTAGACTGGGGTGACGGTCCGCGTGAGGTTCGGGGATTTGGTGGTTCCGGCCCGCCGCAACTGGCGTTCAGCCACACCTTTGTGCCGCAAATCCGCTACGAGATTTGTGTGGGCCTACAAACGAGCCAAGGATGCGCCGATACGCTCTGCTTTACCGTGCTGGGTAGTCCGGGGATGGAGCTTCCCAACGTGTTTACTCCCAATGCCGACGGTCGAAACGACCAGTGGGCCCCCAACTACATCGCCGTGGATTGGGCCGAGTGGGAGGTGCGCAACCGCAACGGCGCCGTGATGGCCACGGGCACCCGACCCGAGGATTTTTGGGACGGAACCTACCACGGACGCCCCGCCGCCGCCGGCGTGTACTTCGTCATCGCCAAAGCGAAGAACGTCAATGTGGTGGACCCTGTGGTACTGACCACGGCGCTGCATTTGGTGCGCTAGGCTAAACCCCTAAGAGTTCCGCGATTTCATGTAGGCCCTTGTAGCTGCGGGTCGCGGGCGACATGGTCGCAAGGCTGGCGGTAATTCGCGCACGGTCTTCATCAGAAAGTTCGGTCCATGGCGTCATTAAAACACGTACGCTAAATCCGGCCCAAGCTTCGCCAAGTGCTTGAATGACTTGGAATTCTGATCGAAAGTATACGTCATCCATACAGCTCGCGGGTGGCCGAGGATAGTCCGGATGCTGGCTTAATGTCGGCAATGAGGTGAGGGTCCAGACGCCTCGTTCAAAACAGGCTCCGGGTCGTGACATAGCCGCGCTAATGCCCGCACTAGCCGCGCGAAGGGCATCGCCGTCGGCGACTGGGGCATGAACCGAGGCAAAGTCGAGCCCTAAGTTGGCAGTGGGCCGAAATCCGCTGGGGAAGGCAAACGCAATGGCCTTGAGGACGCCGCGGTGGAGCAGAGCAATGTCTTCGGCGCACGATAACGCGAGCTTTTCAAGGGAGGCTTCAGGGTGACCGAGGTGCGCGGCCAAAAGTCGGATTCCGTCGGTCGCATCGTCCGTTGCCCCAATAAGGTCGGCGCCCAACGCCCCATGAAGCTCACACAGCTTCGCGGTGTGCAGCTCGGAGTTCGGCGGACCAAGGCTCAGTGGAGCAGTAGAACGCTCCAGGTCGGGGCCAACGGTGAATGGGACGCGAATAAGAGGCATTCCGCAAACCTACGCTACCTCGTTCGGGCCGCCAACCAATGTTTTTTACGCCCCGCTGCATGTTTAGCACTAAAATTGCATGAATTCTGCGTTACGCAAACATTATCCGTGCATTTTCTCAAACAAGTACTACCGTACGTTCGTGCCGCCAGCTTTATGGTCGGCGTCGGAATCACTGTGCGTGGACTTGCGCAGTCACCTGCACCGACTGAGGACACGCTGGACCTGCGTGAAGTGGTGATTTCTGCGGCGCGGTGGAAGCAAACGGCCGAACATATTCCGTCTCAAGTCGCGGTGGTACTCCCCAAGCAGATTGCCCAGTTTCAACCCCAGACGGCAGCGGATTTACTCAGCATTTCGGGCAAAGTCTTCATTCAAAAAAGCCAGCAGGGCGGCGGAAGCCCCATGATTCGTGGCTTTGCCACGAACCGACTCATCTATTCGGTGGACGGGGTGCGCATGAACACCGCCATCTTTCGCGCCGGAAACATTCAAAATGTCATCAACCTCGACCCCTTTGCGATGGACCGCGCAGAGGTGGT
>DMDX01000048.1:0-172 GCA_003451355.1 Cryomorphaceae bacterium | reverse complement strand
CGAGCAAACGGGACATGTGGACGTGCGCTACGGCGGCCCCAAGTGGGCGGGAATCACCAGCCTGAGCCGCTGGGACTTTGACCACCTTCGCCAAGGCAGCCGCGGTCCGCAGGACTACATCAAGGCCCGCTACGTGGACGTCACACCAGATGGTGATGTGGTTCGCATTCAG
>DMDX01000117.1 GCA_003451355.1 Cryomorphaceae bacterium | reverse complement strand
AGCGCCGGAGCCCAAGAGGCGCACGAAGCCATTCGCCCAACCAACATGATGGTGAAGTCTGCCGGAGGCGATGCCGCCGAGAAAAAACTCTACGAACTTATCTGGAAGCGCACCCTTGCCAGCCAAATGGCCGACGCCCAGATCGACCGCACGGTGGCGCACTTGAGCAATTCCGCGGCTGAGTTCATCGCCCGCGGCGAAATGATTGCCTTTGAAGGATTCCTCAAGGTGTACCGCGAAGGGGTTGACGAAGAAGAGGACGAGGCCGGAATGCTGCCGCCGCTCAAGCAGGGCGACGCGGTGGAACTCCGCAGCGCCATGGCCACGCAGCGCTTCACACGCCCTCCAGGGCGCTTCACCGAAGCCACCTTGGTCAAATCTCTTGAAGAAGAGGGTATTGGCCGCCCGTCGACCTACGCTCCGACCATTTCAACCATCCAGAAGCGCGGCTACGTCGCCAAGGGAGTGCGTGAAGGCGAGGTTCGCCACGTGGCCTTTGCCGAATGGACCGGCGGAAGCCAGTGGAACTGGGCGCAGCGCGAAGAAAAATTCGGTTCCGACAAGGGCCGCCTCGTGCCCACCGACATCGGCAACCTTGTGACCGACTACCTCGTCGCTCACTTTGGTGGGGTAATGGACTATTCGTTCACCGCCAAGATGGAGGCCCAATTTGACGAAGTCGCCGAGGGCCGCGCTGAGTGGCAGACCATTTTGGGCGACTTCTACTCCAAATTCCACCCGCTGGTCACGCAGTCTGAAGAGAGCGAGCGCGTTCGTTCGATCCGCGTGCTTGGAACCCATCCCGAAAGCGGCCGCCAAGTATCTGCGCGCCTTGCCCGATTTGGCCCTGTAGTCATGCTCGGCGGCGGCGACGGCGATGAGGCAGACGCCAAATTCGTCGGAATCCCCGAACCGTTTACCCTCGATAAAATCACGCTTCCCGACGCCCTTGAGCTCTTGCGACTCCCCCGAGTCGTAGGCACCTACGAAGGCAAGCCGCTGCGTGCCAACTTCGGTCGATTTGGGCCCTACGTGCAGTGGGACAAGACATTTGCAAGCATTACCGCCCCGATGACCCCTCTAAGCGTCACCGAGGCTGAAGCCATTGAGTTGGTTCAGGCCAAGATCGCCTCAGCCGCTGCCGCAGTGATCAAGACGTTTTCAACACCCCAAGGTGAGGTTGACCTCCTCAAAGGTCGATTCGGACCCTACCTGAAGTGGGGCAAAGAGAATGTGAAAATTCCGCGCGGTACAGAGCCCGAATCCCTTACCGCCGACGACGTACTCGATCTCATCTCAAAGCACCAACCCAGCACCGGCGCCAAAGGCCGCGGCAAGTCTGCAGCGAAATCCGCGGGCAAAACTGCGGGCAAAACCAAGGGCCGCGCCGCAAGTACACGTAGCAAAAAGTAAGCAATGGGTATTGAATGGCTTGAACCCGTTCCGCTGGACTTTAGCCAGCAGTGGCCCGCAGAAACCCTGGGCGCCAGCATTGAACGCAATGGCGATGAGCTCCCTGACCTCAGAGGAGCCCGAATCGCGCTAATCGGCGTCCCAGAGCAGCGCGCTGCAGCCCACGATGTCGCCGACAGCGTACGACGCGCCCTATACCCACTATACGGGGGCCCGTGGGACCTTCGCGTAGTCGACCTCGGAAACCTTAGACCTGGTCGGGACCGCGTAGACACCTTGGTGGCAGTAGAAGAATTAGCGCTCGAGGTACTTAAGTACGGATGCATTCCCGTGTTCATGGGCGCTGGATCCGACTGGCCCTTGGGCGTGTACCGCGCGTACGGAAAGATGGAGCAAACGATTAATGCGTGCTTGATCAACTCGCGCATTTCGCTCGGAGACGACTACAGCTTGCCCGACCGCAGTAACCTGCTCGCACACCTACTCACGCACAAGCCCTTCCACCTCTTTCACCTAAGTCACCTGGCCCACCAGAGCTACTTTGTTCCGCAATCTGCACTGGACCTCGCCGAGAAAATGCACCTAGAAGTGCACCGCGTGGGCGAAATGCAGCCCATTCACCGAGCGGAACCTTGGTTGCGCGACGCCGACATGGCCATTGTGCACAACGCAGCGGTGCGCGCCGCCGACGCACCAGCCCAGCACGAGGCCAATCCCAACGGGCTCAGCGGCGAGTCGTTTTGTGCCCTACTGCGCTTCGCCGGCTTTAGCGACAAGCTCAGCAGCCTTTGCCTCACCGACTTTGTAGGATCTCGCGACCTCGACGGCCAAAACGCACACCTTTGGGCCCAAGGTCTTTGGTACTTTATAGATGGTGTGGCAGGCCGCGTAGCCGACTTCCCGTTGCGCCCCAAAAGTGAGAACCTCAAATTCACTGTACTGCTGCCCGACGACCAAGGCGAAATGGTTTTTTACAAATCTCCATACAGCCTTCGATGGTGGGTCGAAGTTCCCAACAACCCGTCTGAAAATGCTCGGCATCAATTGGTTCCGTGTTCCATGGAAGATTACGAACTTGCCCAATCCGGTAGTATTCCAAATGTGTGGTGGCGCATTGTTCGTCGCGGGTTGTAACGTGCAAACTAAATATTTGCTACTTTTAGCACTGATTCGCAAGACCCTTACCCACCGAATGTACCGTATGAAATCCCTACTTGCAAGTGCTTTGGTGCTGATATCCAGCGCGCTGTGGGCGCAACAGGATGTTCAGTTCACCCAGTACTTCAATAACAGATTGGGCTTTAACCCTGGCGTTGCGGGCACGGGAGACGGCATTTGCATCAATTTAGGTCAACGATTACAGTGGGTGGGGTTTGACGGAGCACCCACCACTCAGAACCTCAACGCATCGATTCCAGTGGATCTATTGCACGGGGGACTCATGGTCAACGTGGTCAATGATCGCATCGGTTTTTTTGAGGACATCTCTGCTGCTGTGGGCTACGCCTACCAACTCGAATTGGGTAGCGGAACCCTTGGTCTCGGCCTTGCCGTCGACTTTAAAAACAAAAACGTTCGCCAAGCTACCTGGATTTTTCCCGACAATCCATCAGACCCCGCCGTGATGAACTCGGGCGCAACCTCATTTACCCCTGAACTCAACTTCGGAGCGTACTACACCAACGATCTTTGGTTTGCCGGCCTTTCGTCAAGCCGCTTACTTCAGAGTTCCGCGAGCTTTGGAACCGCTGCACGCTTTCAGAGTAAAATGCACTACTTCCTCACCGGCGGAGCCACATTTGACCTACCCACCGCTACTCCGATTCAAATCACACCAAGTATCCTTTTGAAGTCCGATTTGAATTCGAACATCACTATGGACCTCAATGCAAATGCATTGATCATGGAGAAGCTTTATGCAGGACTTGGATGGAGAAATCAAGATGCAATTAGCCTCATGCTCGGTTACCAGATCATGCCATCGCTTCGGGCTTCGTATTCGTACGACTTGACCACATCCAGCCTAAGTGCCTATTCTTCAGGCTCTCATGAACTTTTTCTCACTTATTGTTTTACGATAGAAATCCCTCCTCGGGTGAATGGAAGCTACCGTAATCCAAGATTTTTGTAATATCGCGCCCTCAACGACGTTAATTCATTGCCATGATGCACGTAAAAATGTTTAAACCCTTCTCGATTACCGCTCTC
Source organism: Cryomorphaceae bacterium (assembly GCA_003451355.1). GTDB lineage: Bacteria > Bacteroidota > Bacteroidia > Flavobacteriales > Schleiferiaceae > TMED14. Next base: position 7,140 of record DMDX01000117.1, on the reverse strand, counting down.
GCAGCAGTAGTTCTCGCTTCCTGCTCAGGGGGCGACCACGGGGAACTAGTGGGCGTACAAGACCGCCCCGATTTTTATCCTTCGGATCCCTACGGAATGGTCTACATTCCTCAAGGACAATTCTCGATGGGTAATTCGGACGTCGATGTGCCTGCCACACTTACCGCTTCGACCAAGTCGGTATCGGTGTCTGGATTTTACATGGACGAAACCGAAATCACCAATAACGAGTACCGCCAGTTCGTACACTGGGTTCGCGACTCCATTTTGCGCTACCGCCTCGCCGAAGGCATGGTTGAAGACTTCGAATACATCAACTATGCGGACATGAACAACCCGACCTACTTTGAAGAGTACGTCGGATTAAACTACCCAGACAGTATGCAGACCTACCTCGATTGGTCGCGCCGTCTGGTGTGGGATAACAGCCGCTACCCCTCTGAGGAGTACACCGAGGTCATTGAGTCAATGTACCTCTCGCCCGAAGAGCGCTTTTTGGGAGGACGCAGTATTGATTCACGCCAGCTCAACTACCTGCACTTTTGGGTAGACAAGCAAAAGGCTGCTTCAAAAGAAAACCGCTGGCAGAAAGACTTCCGTGACGCCGACGGCGACGGACGCACCTTCTCGTACCGCGACTACATTAAAAACGGCAAGAAAGTATCCGATCGTTCAAGCTTCTTTGTGAGTGAAATCGTAAACGTTTACCCTGACACCTTGGCGTGGATTTCTGACTTCACGTACTCGTTTAACGAACAACTTCACGACAACTACTTCTGGCACCCCGCCTACGATGAGTACCCTGTGGTGGGCGTGAGTTGGAAGCAGGCTACTGCATTCGCCAACTGGAGGACGCACTACCGCAACACGTACTTGAAGCAAAACAATGACTTCATTGAGAACGAATTCCGCCTACCTACTGAGTCTGAGTGGGAATACGCGGCGCGCGGTGGCTTTGAGCTTACAACGTACCCATGGGGCGGACCCTACACCACCAACAGCAAGGGTTGCTTCTTGGCCAACTTCAAGCCTGGTCGCGGTAACCTCGTTGCGGATGGCGGATTCCACCCAGTTCGCGTACACAGCTACGAGCCCAATGGTTACGGTCTGTACGATATGGCAGGAAACGTAGCAGAATGGACAAGTACCTCTTGGGACGAAGCATCGTACTTCTTTGTCGCTGACCTCAACCCCGACTTCAAGTACAACGCGGCTGAATCGGATCCAGTTACTATGAAGCGCAAAGTCATTCGCGGTGGATCGTGGAAGGACGTAGCCATCTTCATGCAAAATGGAATGCGCGACTACGAATACCAGGATACGGCCAAATCGTACATCGGATTCCGCACGGTACAAAGCTTCCTTGGTCGCGACCGCAAAGATTTTTAACCCACACTATCACCAATTTTTATCCCTCAACCTCAATCCTTCTTCACCATGGCTTTAATTGATGTAAACGGTAAGCGCTTTAAGAACTTCATGACCAAACTTTACGGTTTGGGAGCAGCCGTGGTTATTATGGGTGCCCTTTTTAAGATCATCCACCTCAAGGGAGCTGACCTTATGCTCATCATCGGTTTGACTACAGAGGCTGTGATCTTTGCCATCTCTGCATTTGAAGCACAACCTAAAGAGTACGACTGGACTCTTGCGTACCCTGAGCTTGAGAACGAGCCTGCTAAAGATAAGAAGGCCCGTAAGTTTTCTTCAGGTTTGAGCACCACCCAGGAGCTTGACCGCATGCTTGAGGACGCTAAAATCGGCCCTGATTTGCTTGAAAGCCTTTCTGCAGGGATGCAGCGATTGAGCGATACCGCCAGTTCACTAAACAAGACTACGGATGCCGCAGGTGCGACTGCTGCATACAGCGAGCAACTCGGAGCCGCAGCCAAGAACATGGAAGCCCTAAATGCCCTCTATGCCGTGCAGCTCGAGAGCTCTGCGAGCCATATGGAAGTTCAAAGTGCCGTTCTTGAAAAGCTTGGTGCTTCAGCTCAAAGTGCAGAATTACTCACTACCGAGGTTTCGAAGCTTAGCCAAAACCTAGCACAATTGAATTCCGTATACGGCAACATGCTAACCGCCATGAGCGTTCGCGCCTAATCGGAACTTTAATTCGCAGACAACTCCTTGTAATCTAGATACGAACTAACTAATGGCATCAGGCACTATTTCTCCGCGTCAAAAAATGATCAACATGATGTACCTCGTGTTGACAGCAATGCTTGCTTTGAACGTTTCAAAGGACATCTTGCGGGTGCTCGCCAAACTTGACCTTGGTATGAATGCTACCGTAACTACGGTGGAGCGCGGAACAGCTACGCTGTACGAAGCAATTCAAGCTCAGGTCTCTGAAAACCCACGTGCCGTGCCTGTCAATGAGCGCGCGAAGCAAGTAAAGGCCCAGTCTGACCAAATTTTTGCTCTATTAGCTTCAGCCAAAGAAGAGATGATCACGTTGACTGGTGGGCTTGACAAAGAAGGGCGGTACAAGGGCGCAGACAACCGCGATATTCCTGAGAACTTCCTGCTTAATGATAAGAGCATTGGTGGCCAAGCCAAAGCCAAAGAAATCAAAGAAAAGCTCACTGCGTTTCGCGCGTTTCTCGAAGGTCAGTCAGACGGCGATGCGACCATGAAGCGCATCATCGACGAAACGTTCACCTTTGAAGATGAAGTCGTTGAAGGCAAAAAGATGTCGTGGGAGCGTGCCACGTTTGCCGAACTGCCTCTTGCGGGCGTGGTTCCGTTCTTGACCGACTTGCAGTCACGCGTTCGCCGCATGGAAGCCAAAACTATTGAGCACTTATACGGTCAAATCGACGCCAATACGCTGAAGTTCGACAACGTTCGCGCAGTAGTGATGCCGCGCAGTACGTACGTTACACAAGGTGACTACCTCGAGGCCGACGTGTTCCTGGCCGCATACGACAAGGGTCGCAATCCTGAATTCTCAGGGGTTACTCCTCAATCTATTGAAGATGGCGTGGGTAAAATCCGTATTCAAGGTTCAGGCAACGGTCAAAAAACGATCAAGGGTAGCATGCGCGTCCCCGGAGGCGACAAAGACTACCCATTTGAACTTACCTACACCGTGGCACCACCGAGCGTGGTTATTTCGGCCACTAAGATGAACGTGCTCTACCGCAACGTAGAAAACCCCATTGAAGTATCAGTTCCGGGCGTGGCTCCAGAGAACCTTATGGTATCTGGTCCAGGCATCTCAGGTAAAGCAGGTAACTACGTAGCGAATGTTACGAAAGTCGAAGGCAAGGAAGTTACCATTACGGTGAATGTCAAAGAAACTGACGGTAAAACGCGCAAAGCAGGAACGAAGGTGTACCGCATCAAGGGTCTTCCCCAAGCGGTCGGTATGATCTTCAAAAAGAAAGAAGGTTTGATTTCATCAAGCTTGCTTTCAAAGGGTGTGATCGAGGCCGAATACCAAGACTTCCCGTTTGACTTAGCACTGACCGTAACTGGATTTGACATCAAGTTTGAAGGAAAGCCCGCTATCGAAGTTCGCGGAAACAAGATCCCGAACGACATGCGTGACCAAATCCAGCGCTTGAAGCCTGGTTCTTCGGTAACCATTCGCAAAATCAAGGCGAACACCCCTTCAGGTGCGCGCATTGACAACATTTCTAACATCGTCCTTGACGTTCAGTAAGCATGAAAAAAATCGCATTCCTATTGGCGGTCCTCTTCGCGGGTGCAACCCTCGAAGCTCAGGTACTATCGCCGCAGGATGACGGCTTGATTCCCAAGTCCGACATCCACTACTCACAAACCCGTGTAGTTCCCTACCCGCACTTGCGCCAGGACGATATGCTCTGGTCAAAGCGCCACTGGGAGCGAATTTTCACCCTTGAAAAGCTCAACCACCCTTTGTACTACCCCATTCAGGCCTTGCCCGACCGCAAGTCTTTGTTTGACGTGATGAAGGATGCCATCTTGAGCGAAGGCAGCATCACTGAGGTCTACGACGACGATTTGTTTCTTCGTCCGTTGACGATGAATGAAGTAGGCGGTCGCCTGTTTCGCATCGACACCATTCGCGACAACGACGACGGCACCATCTTGGCGATCGACTCAATTGAAATCAAGTCGAACAATATTGTGGCATGGGACATCAAGAGCGATTGGTACTTTGACAAGCAGCGTGGCGAACTCAAGAGCCGCATCATCGGAATTTCGCCGGTGATCAAGGATCCGCAAGAGGGCGACATCGTGAACTTGTTCTGGGTATGGTTCCCCGATGCACGTCAGGCTTTTGCCACGAACATCGCCTACAATCCCAACAACAACACGCGCCGTTTGACGTTTGACCAGATCTTTCAGATGCGCTACTTCAATGCAGTAGTGACCAAAGAAGACAACGTCTACGATCGCGAGATCAAGGACTACAAGATCAACAATCCGATGGAGCAGTTGCTGGAGTCCAAGCGCATTCGCGAAGACCTGCGCAACCGCGAGCACGACTACTGGCAGTTCTAATCGAATGCCATTCTAAAGAGCCACCTTCGGGTGGCTTTTTTTTTGCTCCTAACTTGCGCCCGAAATGGAACGCGTCGCCCTCGTAGGCTTTGGAATTGCGGGGGCGAGTCTGGCCGCCAAAGCACCACAGGGAGTGGACCTCGTGGTGTTTGATCTGGGCGGACGGCGGTGCTCGTCGCGCGTAGCCACAGGGCTTGTCAATCCGATTGTGCTCAAGCGGCGCCGAGTCGTCTGGCGCGCTGCAGAGGCCCTAGAGGTCGCGCTGCACACCTACCCCATCGAACTGCGATCCTCGGGGTCTATTTATGAAGTGCTGCGCACGGTTCAGGAACTCAACGACTGGCAGGCGCTGAGCGACCACCCCGCGTTGGGTGCGTACTTGGGGGCGATTCACCCCGTTCCAGGAGGCGTCCACGGGGTCGGCCTTGGCGAAGTCCGGGGAAGCTTTCGACTGAATGTGGTCGGTTTTCTCGAGCACATGCGCGCCCAAGTTGAGGTTCGCAATGAGTCCGTCGAGCGCCTTGAACCCCAAAGGGACGGTTCGTGGACGATCAACGGGACGGAGCGCTTTGACCGCGTACTTCTCGCCGAGGGCTACCAGGCGCGATGGACAGAGCACTTATGGGGTCCGCTCGGGTTTGCCCGTACGTGGGGTCAAGGACTTAATGTGGGTCTGTCACTAGATCCGGGTGTGATGCTGCACCGAAGCCATTTTTTGCTTCCGGACGGCAACGGGCTTTACCAGCTGGGGGCCTCATTTGGTTGGGGCATCGAGCACGGCGACCAAGATCCACCCGAGGCCAACGCAAGCCAGGCAGAGGAGCTGCTGAATTCCGCCCGTGAGTGGGTTGACGGCAGCATTGACGTGCAGGGGCAGTGGACCGGAATTCGACCCAACACGCAGGACCGACGGCCGCGCTGGGGATGGCACCCTGAGCACCCCACATTGGGAATGCTCAACGGGCTCGGGTCGCGCGGCACGCTGCACGCTCCCCTACTCGCTCAGGAACTCTGGAGTTAGCTCTTGGGCGCCGCGTCTGCGTCGTAGTGAACAAAAAAGTTGAGGTAGGTGACTCGGGCGATGCGAAAGAGGTAGGGTCCGAGCACGACAAGGGTGCCCGCGAGGGTTCCGACGGTGGGCCACATGGACCAGCCGATCCACACTCCGAAGATGACGTACACAGCCACAAACAGGGCCACAGTGTAGGCGTAGGACACGTACATGGCTCCGTAGTAAAAGTTGGGTTCGGGCTCATAGTCCTGGCCGCAAACGCTGCACGAAGCGTGCATTTTGTCCATATTGCGAAGGTGGTACGGATTGGGGTCCACAAACATTTCACCCTCGTGGCACTTGGGGCATTTGGCGGTCGTGATGCTGAAGGGCTTGCTGCCTTTTCCGATCAATTTCATGGGGTGTAGGGTGAATGAGGTTCTAAGTGCAAATTTACCCCTCGCGCCACGGGGAATCGTGGTACTTTTGTCACCCTTATGCTGAGTGTACACCAAGTTAGTTTGAGTTTTGGCGGATCGGACCTTTTTAAAGGGATTTCGTTCCAAGTAAACCCCGGAGACCGCATCGGTCTCGTGGGGCGCAACGGAGCCGGTAAATCCACCCTTCTCAAGCTGATCGCGGGTCGGTACAAGCCCGACACGGGCAAAATCAGCGTCCCGAGCGACTTCAGCATCGGATTTCTGACGCAGGACATGCCGCCCGCCCCCAACGCCAGCGTTTGGGAAGAGGCCGCGTCGAGCTTTGTCGAGATCAAGCGCCTTGAGGCCGACATCGAGTCCATGACTGGTGAGATGGGCACGCGTACCGACTACGAGAGCGACGCGTACATGGACTTACTCGAGCGCTTTCACCACGCTCAAGAGCGCTACCAGCACATCGGCGGCTACACCTACCAGGCAGATCTTGAGCGCGTGCTCTTGGGCCTCGGATTCAAAGCGACCGACTTTCACCAGCCGCTGAATTCGTTTTCGGGCGGATGGCAAATGCGCGTGGAACTCGCCAAAATTCTGCTGCAGCACCACGACGTCCTGCTCTTGGACGAACCGACGAACCACCTTGACATCGAATCGATTTTGTGGCTCGAAGAATTTTTGGCCGAGAGCAACCAGGCTATCATTCTGGTTTCGCACGACCGGACCTTCTTGAACAACGCGACCAACCGCACCCTCGAAATTGTGCTCGGTAAGAGCTACGACTACAATGTTCCGTACTTCAGGTACCTGACGCTTCGCGACGAAATCCGCGATAAGCAGCGCCAAGCCAAGGCCAACCAGGACAAAGAAATCAAGCACACGCAAGAGCTGGTGGAACGGTTCCGGGCCAAGGCTAGCAAAGCTTCGTTCGCGCAGTCGCTCATCAAAAAGCTCGACAAAATCGAGGTCATCGAAGTCGACGACGAGGACACGCGGCAGATGCGGTTTAAGTTTCCGCCCGCACCGCATTCGGGCAAAATCATGGCCCGCCTGCAGGGCATTCACAAGCACTACGGGCCCAAGCACGTGCTGCGTGGACTCGATTTGGAGTTTGTGCGCGGCCAAAAGATTGCCTTTGTGGGTCAAAACGGCCAGGGCAAGTCGACGCTGGTCAAGATTTTGACTGAGGGACTTGCCTACGACGGAAGCATTGAGTGG
>DMDX01000150.1 GCA_003451355.1 Cryomorphaceae bacterium | reverse complement strand
TGGCCTTTGCCGCCTTTCGCGACGCCAAAGTCGACATAGCCATCATCGAGGTAGGCATGGGCGGACGCCTTGACTCTACCAACGTCATCACCCCACTCGTGTCAGTAGTGACGAGCGTAGGCCTCGACCACATGGCCTTTTTGGGTCCAGATCGGGCGAGCATCGCCCGTGAAAAGGCCGGAATTTTCAAGCCCAAGGTGATGGCGATCGTCGGCGAATCCGACTCCGAAATCATGCCCGTATTTAACGAAGTGGCTGCCTCACTTGATCGGTGCTATGTGTACCCGATTGGGCGGTACGACGAAGTTTTTCCCACGGATCTTCAGGGCGACTACCAAGTAAGCAACGCGCGCACCGCGATTATGGCTGCCCGCGTGGCCAAACCTAGCATTCACGACCACCAGATTCGGCGCGGACTCCTTCGGGTGGTTGCCAACACGGGACTTCGCGGGCGGTGGGACGTGCTCGAAGAAGGGAATCCCCTCGTCGTGGCCGATTCCGCGCACAACGCGCACGGATGGGTTCCGGTGATGAAGCAGTGGAACCGGGTGCGTGCTGGACTGAATTCCGCTATGGTGCTAGGGGTGGTGAACGACAAAGACACCGACGAAATGGTGGCGCATATTCCCCAAGCGTGCACGGTTTATGCCTGCGCGCCTGCGATCCCGAGAGCGCTGCCCGTCGAAGAATGGAGCCAGCGACTGCGTGGTGCAGGACGCAAGGTGGTGGAATGCGACTCGGTGGCCGACGCCCTTAACCGCGCCAAAGCGGACGGTTTTCAAGCGATTTATGTGGGCGGATCGAGTTTTGTCGTTGCCGACACCTTGGCCGCCTATAGGGACGGACTGGTCAGCAGACGTCGCTCAGCCTCAAGGGACTGAAGCTTGGCCGCTTGGTACTTGGCGCTATCTGCGCTCACCTTACGCCATGCCGCCATGATTTGAAGGGGCATCGCCCGCTGCGCCTGCAGAATTTGCTCGTCGAGGGCTATAATCTTGGATCGGTAGCCCACTACCGCATCAGACTTCGCGTCGCGACCTAATTCGGTATTGCTAAGCACATTGGGATCCATGTACTCGGTCTTTGTTTCCTCGAGCAGTGCGAGCGTATCGCCCTTGCGCACTTGATCCCCTTCGCGAACCTGCCACGATGAGAGTCGCCCATCCTCCGCCATTGCGAGGGGCATCATGCGGTCCATCGGGTCATCAAATACGAGGTTGCCTTCGGTGGCAACCGTTTGAGTCCAAGGCAAGAAAAAGGCGAGCACGATAAACACTGAAACTGCAATGATCCAGCGGCGAGGCTTGACCCACTGGTCCGTAGCGCGCGTCTGTAGGTAGAGTTCGCGCAACTCATTCGGCACCTCCTAATTCTTAATGTCAAAGTCACTGAAGGTGCTTTGCTTCGACCATTCCGTCCAAAATGCCTTGTCCAACTTAGTGATGGAGGTCAGCATGTCAAACAGTGCCTCCGCGCTCGCGACAATTTTCTCGAGGCTGGTGAGGATGGTCAAAAAGATAATTTCGACCGCTACGAACTGGCCAATCGATACGCTTCAGTCGACCACGAGCCATCCGCCCGCAATCAGCAGAAGGGCCGTGAGCGCGAGTCGCAGTCCGACCATGATTCCGTTCATTCGGTACAGAATCTTAAAGTGGTCGCGGCGATTCTTTAAGTATTCAGTTAGCTGATGCGTCACCTGACGGTAGGGCGGCTCGGCATAGGCGCCCTCTTTGGCCCGACGCTGGGCAAACTCCTCGAGTTCGCGAACGACCTGGTACTTCTCGGAACTTTCGTCAATGCTGTACCCAAGTCCGCGCGTGAATCCGACGCGAAGCATCACAGCTGCCACCGCAAGTATGATGAAGGATACCGCTACAAATGAAAAGTCATACAGCAGCAAGAGCAGGAAACCAAAAACGAGCTGCAGCAAGGCCGCAGACGCGGTCACCAAAATCTTGGGCAACTCCTTTTGAATGGTAATCGTATCAAAAAATCGGTGAACGCGCTCGTACCAGTACCGACGTTCTCCTTCAGCCACTTCTTTGGGCATGGCCGCCAAAAAGTAGGAAGCGCTGCGCACAAAGAGTCGCTGCTGAACCCATTCCGAGAGCCGCATCTGAAAGAGGCCAAAAATGCCCATCAAGAAGCTCGAAACCACGACCAAGAAGGTTAGAATCAACCAGGTGGATGAGAGGCGTCCGCCCATCAGCTGACCAATGAGCGCTTGAACCCCAAGGGGCAGCATCAAACTGAATGCTTAGCTGAGTACGGCAAACGACAGGATGCGAAAGATGTCCTTCTGATCCCACTTTAACAGTGAGAACAACCGCTTAAATGCTTCGTTTGCTTTAGTGTGTGCCATGGCACGGCGTTAACCAAACTATGTGCCGTGTCAGTTAGAATTTCCAACTCAGGCCCGTTGTACTGAATAACGTGAATTGAGGCACGTCGGTTCCCGCAGGATAGGCATCGTAGTTCAATTGACCAATAATAACGAGGCTCAGGTCAGGCCTAATGGGCGCTGAAAGCCGTGTATTGACCATGGCCCTGAGGTCTTCAAAGCGACCAAAGCGAGGCTGGTAGTAGGCCACTGTTGTCCAACGCCACTGTTCCCACTGGCGATCGAGGGACAAGTACGTGTTGAGTCGAAGGCTGTTTTCGGTTTTACCGTTAAATGACTCGACGTCGAACTCGTACATGAGCAATGGGTTGATAAAAAACTTAATTCCGGGTCCAGATATTGCCGTGTAGCGCGGCCCGCCCCCCATATTAAAGCGGCGCGCAATGCGCATGGGCAAGTTGCTCTGCCATTCGACAAAGTACTCCGCAGTCAATTTGTCACTATAGATTCGATTGTAGCGCACGTGCATCATTCCGTTGCGCTCAAAGTCAAATTGGTTGTCCCCCAATCGGGTGGCCCAGTTTGCACTGGCGATTCCGTACCACACGTGATCACCGGTTCGGCGGCTCATGTTGACCGACCCGTTGAGCTTGAGCAGCAGGGCTTGGGTTCCACCCAGGTAAAATCCTCCGTCGACGCGGCCGTGAACGTCTTGGGTTGTGTCGGATTCCGCAGCCCCACGCATCGCTTCAACGTTGACGATTTGGGCGCACACCGACGTGATCCCAAAGGTGGCTAGGGCAAATACAACGTGCTTCACGGGTTCAAAAGTACCGAAATCATGCCGCGCGTATGTTTGCAGTATGCTACGCACCCTACTTTTTGCACTCGCCACACTCGCTACCACGAACATTTGGGCCCAATCTGATGACCTACAGCAACGGATTCAAGGGTTTCAGACCGACCTAAAAGAAGGCTACGCGGTAAAGACCCTCAACCTCAAGGGTGAGAATTTGGGGGCGCTCGAAGCCGAAGAAACGGCCACCCGAACCCACTTCAAATTGGAGGCACGCGAAAAGACTGAAGACAACCTTGGCCGGTCCGTAAAGCGCAGCGTGCACGTCCAAGTGTTTTCGTTTGAATCGATCGACGACCTCAACTGGGCAATGAAGCGTTGGCTTCCTGACTTTATCGACCACAGCGCCGTGCGGCCGGGTCGCGACGTCAAAAATGTTCCGCACGTGGACCCATCTGTAGTGATCATCGACGGAACCAGCATTGCCGTTCTCACCCTGAGTTGCAGCCAGTTTGACCTCGAATCGTTTCGGGACTGGCGGCAGCGCATGCTCACGTACTTTGGGAGCGCCTCTGCAGTCGTGATCGAAGTCCAGGGCTGCGAGGGCCCACTCATGTGGACAAAGAACGCTCCGGACCCGAAGGACCGATCCTGGAAGTAGGCCGTAGCCGCATCGGAATCAGCGAAACCGCCACCCATATGTCGTGCGAACTTACCCGTACGCGATCACCCCAATCCGCAACAGTGCGCGCGACCCTCATGGTGTGGTGCATCGACCGCAAGCCAAATCCGCTCTTTCGGTGCCATTCCTGAACGGTATCGTTAGCTTCTTGCGAAAAATCACCGTAGGCGGCGAGTGCCTCGAGCGGCATTCCCGCGTTTCCCAGCCAGGGGCCCCGAGCCTTTTGGAGTTCTACGGCCCGCTTCATTTTGTAGCGCATCTCTTCCCAGGGCACGGGTATCGTATGCTCTGAGGCATTGAGCGGAACCCCAATTTGAAAGCGGTCGAGAAAGGGGCCTGAAAAGCGTGCGAGGTACTTTTCTTTGCGCCCTTCAGAACAGCTGCAGTTCAAGTGCAGGTGGCCCGAAAAACCACAGGGACAAGGGTTGGTCGCCCCAATAGTCTGGGGCGCTACCGCTCCTTCCCTACTCCAAAGCGCCTCCATAGGCTTGCGCAGTACTTCGAGACTGCGTAGGTTTCGTTCGCCGAGCTCATCCATAAATAGGACTCCATTGCCGGCTGCCCAAAAAGCTCCATGGGCACCGACGAGTTGTACCGGAGACAGTACCGAAGACGGTTCGACAAAAGGTAAGTTGGGCTCAGCTGTCGATCTGATCAGGTGTACGGCCCGAGCAAATTCAGTCTTACCGACCCCGGGAGGCCCCCATAAAAACACGGGATGTCTGCCTGCCGCCGCGAGCCCCAAGGCGACCACCACATCGGGATCAAAGCGCAAATCGGGCCATGGTTGCGGTCGCACGGGCCGCAGTTCTTCGGTGGCCAGTTGCGGAACCTCACCGTGCGTTAAGTAGGCAATAGCATGGGTCAAACTTGACGCAGCGACCCAATTGGGGGCTACGGGCCGCCACCACGCGTTGGCGGGATACACAAAGGGATCTTCGGACTCGTGGGGCGGCGCAGGACGATCGGACTCAGCCATACTCAGGCCGCCCTTGAGGTCCAGCGTACCCATCGCCACCGCCGCAAAGCGCATGGGAATTTGACCTGAGGCCATAAGTACCCCAAGGGCGATCGGCAAATCCATTGACGTCCCCAGCGCCCAGGGTCGCGTGGGCTGAAACGAAACCGTGATGCGCTTGCCGGGCCACTTGTATCCAGACGCCATAAAGGCCGCGTGGATGCGGCTGGGGGCCTCGCGAACTGTAGGGTCGCGGGTTCCGACCATGTGAAACGAGAACCCCGACGTCGCCGCGACGTCTACGCGTACGCTGTGCCAACGGCCGTCAGCCCATGCCCAAGTGTTGAGTGATGCTACCATGAGGCAAACCAACGACAGACTTCTGTCCGTAGTCGGTTGCCAAACGTCTATAAATATTTGTCGGGAGCCCGCTAACCCCTCACTCCTCTAAACCCCAAGCCTGCTGGAGCTCTGGGTTCAAAAATACATGGCTGTGCAGCTGAAGATCTGAACTCTGAAATAGCATATGACCTTCAAGCTCAAGGTGGTAGTCGATCTCAGATTCAATGCTGCGAAGGATCCAGCGCTTTTGGCTTGCGTTCCACAAGAATACGCCCAACTCATCTGCACCCTCTGGCACGGGACGAAAGCGCACGATGTCCCACTCGTACAAGTGAATTCGGTGCTTGTCGCGAATTCCGACCGCCTCATCAACTTGTGCGTAGTCTAACGCCACACCTGTCCACCAGAATCCATCCGGTGAATAGAATTGGGTACCATCGATACGACGGAGGTATCCGACGATTCGATCTCCAACACGAAGGCGGTATCGTTGTTCCTGCATACCAGTGTAACACGTTGTATGCCTAATTGTTGCATTTAAATTTCCAACTTATGTAGCGCCTCGCGCACAAGTGAGGCACGAAGCGGAATTCGACAGGCCCAGTCTCCGCGGCGGCAGGAATCCGCACCTAAAATGCTACAGGGCTGGCAGTTCAAACGCTCCGTCGACATGATGTGGCGAACCGGACTCGGAGCGGCAAAGCCACCGACGGGATGGGTTCCGGCCCACAGCGCAACCGCTGGGACCTGGTAGCGGTACGCGAGGTGCTGGGCGGCGGAATCGCATACTACCGCGGCTCGGGCCTGGCGCCACAGCGCATCTTCATCGGTGGCCGACAGACCAAGCGCCGTCCGAAAGCCCTCTGGCGCAGCATCATTAAGCCCGCCCAAAAACACGGGCTCATAGCCCTCAGCTGCAAGCTGTTGGGCGAGCTGCGTTGCTTCGTCGAGCGGCCACCGCTTGGTCTCGCGGCTGGCGTGGGGGGCGATGATAATGATGTTGCCGCTACGCTCCGTGACGGAGAGGGATTGGCTCTTAGGCCAACCCAAGTTGGCTAAGGACTCAAAGTGAAGGTCGTAGGCATTGGGTGCGGGTTTAGTCGCCCCGCGCAGCACCGCGCGCCGCTGCACACGAGGCTTGGCCACAAGGCCCTGCGGTATCTGCAGGATGCGTGCAATCCACCGGCTGCTGCGGGTCCGAACGTGGTTGTGGCCGTCGTACCAGGCGGTGAGGTCGGCAGAGCGCATCCAGCCCCACCAGAACCACATGAGCGCAAAAAACCGACGGTACGGACCGCGGTCTACATCGAGGCCGTGGACTTCAATGTGGGGATGCGCCGGTAGGCGTTCCGCCCAGCGAGGACGCGTAAAAAGGGTGATCCGATCGCCCTCAGCCGCAACTTGAATTAGGACGGAATGCAGCAGCACCACGTCGCCAAAGGCAGAAAAGCGAACGACGCCAAGGTGGCGTTTAGCCTTGACCGCCATAAAGCGCCGGGTTGGTCGCAGGGTCGTTGTACAGCTTGAACTGGCGGTAGGGCGTGTAGCGCACCTGCCCGGTCTGCACGTCAGCCCACAACGCCGCACAGGCCGCCATTAGGTCAGTGTGCTGGCCGTCAGCAGCAGCCAAGCGCTGGCCACAGGCTGCAAGGTGGTCGTCGGATGCGTCGGACCGCTCAACCTCCACGCGAAGGTGGTAGCGCTTGAGCTGCAAAATGCACAGACGGTCAAGCGCCCATGCGAGGGATTCGGTGCGCACGGCTCCGTTGACGGCCGGAACGGGCTGAAGCAGCTCGGCCAAGCGCAGATCGAGGGCCTCTACCGCGTCGGTCCGCTCCTGGTTCAGGGCGTCGATGCGGCGTTTGATCTCCAATAACTGATCGCTGGGCAGGTCGCGGCGCCGCACTTCGTCCTCGAGGTGCCACTGGACCGTGTCAATCCAAGCCTTGGCGTACCAGGCTTGGTCCATGGTCCCGGGCTTGTAGGCCGGCGGGCACGGCGCGTCCCATCGGTCGAGTACGTGGTAGTCTTCGATGGCCGATTCGAGCAGCGAAAGGATCCGGTCGAGCGTCACTTGGCGGCGTTAAATACCTTAAGGCCCGAATCCAACCAATTCATAAACACCGAGGGGTCGGGATCGTAGGCCGTGTGGCCGTTGAGCGCGGTCGGAGCCTCCACCGCTGGATCCATCAGCACGTAGTACGGCTGGGCGTTGGCGTTAAAGTACTGGGCCTGTAGGTCGCCCCACTTTTGCCCAATGGTCTTGATTTTTTTGCCGGTGGTTTCGCTCACGCGCTGGTCGCTCTCGGCAAGCGGAGTCCGCTCGTCCACGTACAGCGACACGAGTACGACGTCCTCAGCCAAGCGCTGGCGCACTTCGGGGCGGGACCACACTTCTTCTTCCATTTTGCGGCAGTTGACGCAGCCCCATCCGGTGAAGTCGAGCAGCAGAGGCTTGCCCACCTCTTTGGCGTAGGCACGGGCCTCCTCGAGGTCGTTAAAGCAGGGCAGATTCAGCGGGCAGTGGGCGTCATCACTCAACTTTTTTTCGCCTGAGGGCGCGGAACCGAATCCGAATCCGTTCGGGTTCTCTGAATAAAACGAGGGAGGCGGGAATCCAGCAACCAGCTTTACCGGCGCTCCCCAGATTCCGGGAAGAAGGTAAAACCCGGTTACCAGAAACACGACACCCGTGAGCATGCGGCCCACACCGATTCCGCCCTTTGGCTCGTCGTCGTGCGGCATGCGAAAGACGCCAAAGAGGTAGAGCGCCGTGGCGAAGGCGATTCCGACCCAAAGGGCCAAAAAGAGTTCGCGCTCAACCCAGTGCTTTTGCCACACCATGTCGGCAGTACTCAAGAACTTCAGGGCGAATGCCAGCTCGAGGAATCCCAGCGTGACCTTGACGGTGTTGAGCCATCCGCCCGACTTGGGCAGGCCCTTCAGCCACCCCGGGAAGGCCGCAAACAGCACAAACGGAAGCGACAGCGCGAAGCTGAATCCGAACATTCCGATAGCGGGTCCGAGGAGCTCACCGCTCACGGCCGTGGCCACGAGCAACTGTCCGATCAGCGGGCCGGTGCAGCTAAAGCTTACCAGGGCGAGGGTGAACGCCATAAAGAAGATTCCGAGCAATCCGCCGCGCTGCGATTGGTCGTCAGCCTTGTTGACCCACGACGACGGAAGCGTGATTTCGAACGCCCCAAAAAAGCTGATGGCAAACACCACAAATAGGGCAAAAAAGGCGAGGTTGAACCAGGGGTTGGTCGCCATGGCATTGAGCGCTTCAGAGCCAAAAATGATGGTGACAAGCAGCCCCAGTACCACGTAGATCACGTTGATGCTCAAGCCGTACAGCAGCGCCTTGCGGAACCCGTCGGCCTTGGACTTGCTCTGCTTGAGAAAGAAGCTTACGGTCAGCGGAATCATCGGGAAGATGCACGG
>DMDX01000087.1:4701-7874 GCA_003451355.1 Cryomorphaceae bacterium | reverse complement strand
TCGAACCCAGGACCCATACATTAAAAGTGTATTGCTCTACCAGCTGAGCTATCGAGTCGTCTCGCAAACGAGGCTGCAAATATAGTCCAAATGCTCAAAAACCAAAGGGCTTAATGTAGATTTGTAGATGGGCATGAAAACGTGGTATTTGTGGGGCTATATGGGCTCAGGTAAGTCGAGTTTGGGTCGTGCCGTTGCGCGTAAACATGAACTTGAATTTCAGGATTTGGATGAACTCATTGTACGTGAATCCGGACTATCCGTTTCTGATTTCATAGATCAAAAGGGAGAATTGTCGTTTCGAAAACTTGAACGGCAGTTACTTATTGAGCATGAGGGCTTTGAAGGCATTCTTTCGTGCGGGGGCGGAACGCCATGCTACTACGATAATGCAGATTGGATGGTCGAGCACGGGCAAACCATCTACCTCTCTGCATCTGTGGGCTGGTTGCACCAGCGCTTAGCTGCGAGTCGAGCTCGGGGCACAAAACGCCCCTTACTAAGCGGTGTGGCAGACGACGACCTTGCGGAGTTTATCGCAAAGCACCTCTTTGAACGCTTGCCTTTTTACCAAAAAGCAGCGCATAAAATTGCCGTAGATAAAAACTCGAGCGACCAGGTGGTCGCGATGCTTGCCGAACTTATTCAGACCAAATAAGTCGCGCTCGGGGCAGACCAATCTACCTCGACGCGCTCGTGAAGCCCTGTGCTTAGCGACAGTCCTTTAATGTCTGCCTTAACTGGGTAGCGCTTGTGGTTGCGGTCCACGAGCACTGCGGTCGTAATGCGTCCCATTGGAGCCGTCATAAAGTGTGCAACGGCATAGAGTAGGGTGGCGCCTGAATTGAGTACGTCGTCGACTACGACCAAGTGAACGCCCTCAAGTTGTGAAGGCGCGATTGAAGCTCGGGTGTCTTCAAGCGATGGCTCGCGCTTATTAACTTCAATGCTAATAAGTTCGGCGGCCACATGGGGTTTGAGGTGCACGGCAATACGTTCCGCAAGGGTGTATCCGGAATTTCGGATTCCGGCCAGTACCAAGCGCTCACCTTCGCGGTGGCGCTCGAGTATTTGCCAGGCCATGCGTTCGACCGTCCGCGCCATGCGGGCGTCGTCAAGGATGAGTGTGCGTGCTCCCATGACTTAAAATTAGTGGTTCTCGGGTGACTTTGCGCGCAGCAGCACTACGGATTCCACGTGAAACGTTTGCGGAAACATATCGACGCCCTGAACACTGACCACTTCGTAGGTTTCGGAAAGCATTTGTATATCTCGGGCTTGAGTAGAAGGGTTGCACGAAACATAGACCAGCTTGGGCGCTGCAATACGAGCGAGCTCTGAAACGACTGCGGGGTGCATGCCTTCGCGGGGCGGGTCCACTACTACGACGTCGGGTTGCCCGTGGCGCTCGACGAATTCTGGAGTGAAAATCCGGCGCATGTCGCCCGCTTCAAACGTTGCGTTGGTGATGCCGTTGCGTTCCGCGTTCCGGAACGCGGCATCTACGGCCTCACGGACGCTTTCGACGCCCACGACTTTGCCGGCGACTTGGGCCATGAAGAGGGCAATGGTTCCGGTGCCGGTGTAAAGGTCGTAGACCGTCTCGCCACCCTTCAGCCCTGCGGCGCGAAGTGCCTCAGAATAAAGGCGGTGGGCCTGCTGCGGATTGGTTTGGTAGAACGACTTGGGGCTGATCAAAAACTTGAGTGCGCGGCCACCTTCGAAGGCGGATTCCATGGTCTCCTCAAGGGTCTCAACCCCGTAAAAGAGGTGAAGGTCGACGTCGTACATGGAATCGTTGACCTTCTCGTTGAGGCCCCAGTACAAGCTGACTAGGCGGTCAAAGCGCTCGGCCATGCGGTGCATCAGGCTAAATCCGTCGGCCCCAGGGTGCTCGCCCCACTGAATGATGAGCATCCAATCTCCAGATTGGTTGCTGCGGAGCATGGCGGTGCGGAGCGCGCCCACTTTGGCGCGCGGCTGCCAAAAACTCAGTCCCAATGCAATGGCTTCGTCGCGAAGGGCGTTGCGAATCTCGTTTCCGTAGTCCGGAATCAAGTGGCAGTCCTGAACGTCCAAGATTTTGTCCCAAAATCCGGGAACGTGGAATCCGAGTCCGGGTTCGTGTTCGGAATCTGGATTGGCGTCCATCTCGCCGCGGGTCTTCCAGCGGTTGAACGTGAAACTGAACTCAGTTTTGTTGCGGTAGCGAAAGGGGACGGGAGCTGAAATGAACGGGTTCCATACCACGCCGTCGCGCGGCACTCCGCCCACGCGGACGAGTTGCTCCTCGACTTCGCTGGCCTTGAATTCAGCCTGGCTGGGATAGCCGAGGTGCTGCCAGGGGCATCCGCCGCAGGACTCCGTGTGGGCACACGACGGAGCCACGCGAAGCGCAGAGGCCGTGATCACCCGATCTACGCGGCCCTCAAAGTAGTTTTTATGGCGCTTCACGACGCGGACGTCGACGACGTCGCCGGGAGCGGCTCCGCGCACTAGTACTGTTTTGCCATCTGAGGTCTTGCCGACGGCGACGCCACGCCCACCGGCGCGATCAATTTGAATGTTTTCGAGAATCACTGCGCGAAGGTAGGGCGCTATCTTTGGGTAAATCCTTGACCCATGAAGCCGCACGAGTACATTGCCCAAGAAGACCGCTACGGAGCCCACAACTACCATCCGCTACCCGTGGTGCTTCAGCGCGGAGAGGGTCCGTACGTGTGGGACGTCGAAGGCAACCGCTACTTTGACTTTTTAAGTGCGTACAGTGCCGTCAACCAAGGACATAGTCATCCGCGCATCGTGGGTGCGCTCGTGGACCAAGCGCGCACGCTGGCACTGACTTCACGTGCTTTTTACAACGACCAACTGGGCGCCATGGAAGAGGCAATGGCCACGCGCTTCGGCTACGACAAAGTGCTCGCGATGAATTCCGGAGCCGAGGCCGTCGAAACCGCCCTCAAGCTCGCGCGCCGCTGGGCCTACGACGTAAAGGGCGTAGCTAACGACCAGGCCATCATTCTTGTGGCGAGCCAAAATTTTCACGGCCGCACGTCGACCATCGTATCCTTTTCGAGCGATCCCGATTCCTACGGCGGATTTGGCCCGGCGATGCCTGGTTTTCAGATTATTCCGTACGACGACCTCGCAGCCCTCGACCAGGCGCTGACCAA
>DMDX01000087.1:687-4475 GCA_003451355.1 Cryomorphaceae bacterium | reverse complement strand
CTGCGGCCCGCTGCCGTGCGGCGAACGTGCTCTTTATGGCCGACGAAATCCAGACGGGCATCGGCCGTACCGGTGCGTGGTTGGCTACGTGCGGAACCTGCAGCTGCGCCGCAGGTCGCTGCGAGCGCGATCCCCAGACCTATGTGCGCGCCGACGTTCTTATTTTAGGTAAGGCCCTTTCGGGAGGGGTGTACCCGATCTCTGCAGTTCTGGCCGACGACGAAATCATGCTGACCATTAAGCCTGGCCAGCACGGTTCCACGTTTGGGGGCAACCCCATCGCTGCGCGCGTCGCACAGGTAGCCCTGCAGGTTGTTGAAGATGAACAGCTCATGCAGCGCGCTCGCCGTCAGGGAGCGCATTTTAGGGACACGTTGGCGCGCGAATTGGGTAGCCTCCCGCTTGTCGCACAGGTTCGCGGCCGAGGGCTGCTCAACGCAGTGGTCATCAATACGCCTGAAGATTCGCACGTGGCTTGGGACCTTTGTGTCGCCATGGCCAAGGCGGGCGTGCTCGCAAAGCCGACCCACGGAAACATCATTCGATTTGCTCCACCCTTGGTACTCACTGATGCCGAGCTCGATGAGGCGCTCGGTCGGATCGTCCACACGGTGAAAAATTTTACCGCCGCGTAAACTTTTCAAAACCTTTGCGGTTTTATAAGAGCCCGCGGGAGGTTGGCGGATTTCGGTTCGCCAGGTGTATAGGGTAGTTTTCTCCCGCGGGCTTCCCTTTTTTTTATGGGTGCTATTCTTTGGGCGGCCACGTGGCCATCCAATTTTGGTACATGCTGTTGAAGTGGACGCGAACGCCCTCGAGAAATTCCGGAGTCACCGTGGCCCACACGGCAGTGGGGCTGGGGAACCGGTCGGTCGGGTAGCGGTACGTCTGCTTCATGGGGCCGGCCTCGATTTCCACGAGGTAGTTTGATCCAAAGTGAAACAACTGAATCCGAAACGTGGGGTGGGGAAGTTGGTCGACAACGCGCACTGTAAAACTCTATAAATCAGCGCGAAGGCTGATGTTAATCAATCGATTGGTCAAGTAGTTGGGGACCGCGTAGTAGCTCGCGGTACTGATGTCCATGACCCAAAAATAACTGGCGGTATTGCGGATTTCGAGGAGGTTGTAGACCTCGAGGGCGAGTCGTGGCGAGATTCCGCGCCAGGTCGGTAGCACGCGCTCAAATCCCAAATCCATGCGGCGGTAGGGCGGAGCCTTAAACGGCTTCGGGTTCTCAAGCGGCAGGCCGAACGGGAACCCACCTGTGACATTGGTGACCAGGTACACGCGGTTTTGCGGCTGGCCGGGGAGGTGGTCCTCGACCCGCATGCTGAAGGCGAATCGGTAGTCGGTTCCGCGCCGCTGCCACACGTCGTCAAAGCGCTCGCGGGCCCGAAAGAGCGAGAGCGAAATCCACGATTCCGCGTCGCCCACCCACGTGCTGTGCAGCTGCTGGTCAAGGCCGTAAATCACGGCGAGGCCGGGATCGGTTCCGAGGTAGCGAATGCGCATTCCGTCCTGCTCAAAGGCAAACGCGCGGTCCTGGTACTTGAGGTAGGCCTCAACTTGGTACATCCAGGGGCGTCCGAGGCGGGTTCCGTAGCGCTTGGTGCCCGCGATAGCGTGCCAAGCGTGCTGCATTCGGGCGTCGGTTTCGAGTCCGTTGGCCGTCCAGTTGCGGAGCTCGCGCACGCTCGCCGTTTGCGCGTAGCTGCCCGCGTTGAGGTAGGCCAGCCAGTTTCCACCCCCCGTTGGACCGACTGACAGCGAGGCGCGGGGACTCCACCGCCATTCGCCCGAGCGGCTGTCGCGCACGAGGCGCTGACCTGCACGAAGCTGTACGCTATAGGCGGGGCCGACCCACTGCTGGCTCCAGGTGGACGAAAGCCAGTGCTTGATGTTGCGCAATTCGCCTTGGCTCTGCAGCACCGAATACAGTTCGAGTGTGCTGTCGGGCACGTACGACGTGTCGTTGGGGCCAATCACCACAAGCGTGGGTTGGTGGTTAAGGCTGTATCCTGCGGAATCCAAGTTGATCCATTCCAACACCCGATCCTGCGCAAACTGAACGCGCTGACCGACCGTCCAATGCAATTGAGCGGATTCGTTAATCATATGGTTGCCGCGCATTGCAGTGTGGAATTCCCTGACCCACAAGTCATTGCGTGCGTAGCGCTGAAAACCGCCGCTCCCCCTCAGGTAGCTGATTTCGCCGAATTGGTCGGACCCCATGTTGGTATTGACGTCCCCAAG
Organism: Cryomorphaceae bacterium; assembly: GCA_003451355.1. GTDB lineage: Bacteria > Bacteroidota > Bacteroidia > Flavobacteriales > Schleiferiaceae > TMED14. The sequence continues at coordinate 2,219 of DMDX01000087.1, read as the reverse complement.
GCGGTAGGCGGACTCGACGTCGGAGTGCTCCCGTTCTAGCGCTTGCGACCAACTGACTTCGGCATCGAGTACGCTTCGTTGTCCGAACGCCCGCCGGGTGCGCCACCCTGCAAAGGCGTTCTCAAACCCATAGAACTCGGTGCCCGCCATTGCGACCTGGAGGCGCAGAACCTGGGTGACGGTTCCAAACTCCGTGGTCCGGCTGGTGGGCGCCAACCTGAAGCCGTTGGACTGAGCAATTCCCAAAAATTCGTGCCGCCAGGCCCCGTGGCGGCCGCTCCAAACGATTTGGGCATCGCGTGAATCGGCGCGAAAGTCACCCGAGACGTCGCCCGTGCGGGCAAAGAGTACGTTGCTTCGGTAGCGCAGGCTCACCCCGAGGTTTCCGTGCCACAGCGTCGCTCCGCCCGAGAATCCGCCCAAGCGCACGCGAGCCTTTGACGAATCGCTGCGCCCGTAGTTGACTTCGAGGGCCGACGAAAGTTTGTCGCCCAACTCCGCATTAAATCCGCCGGCGGTAAACGTGAGCGACGAGACGAGGTCGGGATTGAGCACGCTCAAACCCTCCTGCTGCCCTGAGCGAGCGAGCTGGGGCCGGTACAGCTCAAAGCCGTTCACGTACACGAGGTTCTCGTCGTAGGTTCCGCCGCGCACACTGTACTGGCTGCTTAGCTCGTCGCTTGCTACCACCCCCGGGAGGGTGCGCAGCAGAGACTCCACCGAACCGGTGGGTGTGCCGAGCCCGGCGAGGGTTCCGGACTTGAGTCGAATTTGGCTCGTTTCGGTGCGCACCCGCTCGCCGGTCACCGTCGCTTCTTGGAGCTGGGTTCCGCGCTTAATGGTATCGTTGAGGGCCGCAGCGAGCAGCGCCGTCGCGAGCAAGCTCAAACCTTAGCGCTTTTTTAAGGATTCAAAAAACTGAGCCCAAGCGAACGGATCGCTCAGGCGTCCGAGAATCGCCGTGGCTCCGTTGCTGCCGTAGTACCGGCCTGAATTGTAGAGCTGCTGCTCTTGAGCTTGAATGATGTAGCGCTGCATCTCGTTGGAACTCATCCCCATGGCCGCCGCTTTTTCTTTCAGCGCTTGAATGGCGAGGTTGCGCAAGGCGATGTCCCGTTGCGTCGTTTCGATCTCCATGCGCAGCAGTTCGCGGTTCAAATCTTCGGGCCGTGGCCACGGGTAGAGCACGACTTCGTCGAGTTCGATGCGGTTCCAGCGCATGAACACGGTGGCGAGGTAGCTCTTGCCGTGCAGGCTGTCCGGAACCCAAAGCTGTTCCTCTTCAAAACCAAAACGGCGAAACTTGAGGGTGTCACCCGGAACCGCCGTAATGCTGAAAAAACCGTCATCCCCGGTCGTGGTGGTGGTTCCGCGCTTGGCAACCCACAGGCGCGCATTCGGAACCGTTTGAAGCGTCGAGTCCTGAGTCAGCACCACGCCGCTCACTTGAACCACGGATTGGCCCGAGAGCACGAGGCTGGCGCCCCACAGTATTGCGGCAAAAAATCGACTCATAAGATGGTAGTAAAGGT
>DMDX01000087.1:0-517 GCA_003451355.1 Cryomorphaceae bacterium | reverse complement strand
GTTGGTAGTAAAGGTAGTGAGGTTGCCAAGCTCGTCCTGAACCTGGACGTCAAGCGTGCCCACCGCGTCGCCCACATGCACCGCTAGGGTATTCGTTTTGGCGTCCAAGTAGGCCCAGCACCATTGTCCATTGATCTGTGCACGAACCACTTCCACATCCAATTCGTCGTGTACGTGGAGCAGGACACTTCCACTTGGGGTTTTGCGAATAAAGCGGCAGTTTGGGCCCTCAGTATCGATGCGGATTTCGGCCGACCCACAGGTTTTAGAGGTGTAGCGAATGGCTCCATCACTGGTGCGAATTCCAGGTATTTTGGCGGAACCCCGTCCGTCCCGTACCGCCAAGTAGGTCTTGTCCCATAGTGAGTCATGCATACCCTGCGGAACCCAGTCGTAGTGCACCGGCTTGATCGCCGCGACGTCTGGAGCCACGCGAATGGAACGCTCCTCGGACTTCAGCGTCAGGTTCTGCTTCCAAGCAAATGTTCGGGCAGATAGGTGAAGGGTCACCGCTCCA
>DMDX01000057.1:2870-5483 GCA_003451355.1 Cryomorphaceae bacterium | reverse complement strand
CATACCAAGGGGGTATGCGGAGCTTCCGGTTTGAGCCCAGCACCACGGGCAGGTCGTTGCCGCTGCCTCCTGCCGGGACACGTGTGTGGCGCACTGGTGTTCAAAACCATTCGCTCGAGGCTGCTGAGGTTTCCGCGGGAACGCAGCCCCTGCTCGAGTCTGGCGTGGGGCATACCCTGTGGTACTTTACCCCAGAGTCTGCACTGACGCCCCAATTAGGTGCGCTGGTTCCAAACCAAAACCTTCACAGTTTGACAGCAGTGGACTATATAGTCTACAGTCCCGCGGAATTTATTTCTGCTGCAGAGCGCCTGGCGGACAAGCACCGAACGGACGGGCTTCGCGTCGAAGTCATTGATGTTGCTCAAGTGTACCGTGAATTTTCGGGTGGGGTCCAGGACATCATGGGGCTTCGCAATCTGCTTCGCATGCTATGGACCCGCGGGTCTGATTCGGCGAACCTTAAGTATGTGCTGCTCTTTGGAGACGCATCCTACGACTACAAGGGCACACTTAACCCCAACCAGAATTGGGTCCCGGCCTACCAGTCGCCGGCGAGTATGGCCATTAAAACATCCTTTGTGTCGGATGACTTTTTTGGGTTCCTGGACGACGGTGAGGGCGGATTTTTGGGCTTAACCAACCTTGATCTGGGTATCGGACGCTTGCCGGTCAATTCCGTAGACGAGGCAGAGGCGGTGGTTCAAAAGCTTCTTCGCTACGCAGATCCGACCCAATCTTTGGGCCCCTGGCGCCAAAAGTTGGATTTTGTGTCCGACGACGTCGATGTGGACTGGGAACAAATTCTCACGCTGATTTCAGACCGCATTGCCACGCGAGTGGACAGCGTGTACCCGCAATTCAACGTGAATAAACTTTATGCAGACGCCTACCAACAGGTTTCAAGTGCGGGTAATCAGTCCTACCCCAAGCTTCGCGAAGACTTGCTTCGTTCGATCAACGAGGGTAATTTAATCACAACGTACCTCGGACACGGAGGGGAAGTGAACTGGGCAAGTGAAGATATTTTGCAGCTCGAGGACTGTAAATCGTTTACGAACGGAGCGAAGCTTCCGCTGTTCATTACCGTAACCTGCGAGTTTTCGCGCTACGACGACCCGTTGCGCACCTCTGCGGGCGAGCACCTGATTACCAATCCTAATGGCGGAGCCGTGGCCATGCTGACCACGACGCGCGCCGTATTTGTGGGCGGGGCCACCTTGCTTACGGATTCCATTTTCAACAAAGTACTCGAGCGCGAACAGGGGCGATTTAAAACGTTTGGCCAAATTATTCGAAGCGCTAAAAACTCGGTGCAAACCGGGGACAAGCTTCGGTTTACCCTGTTCGGTGATCCAGCAATGCGTTTGAACGGACCCGAGCAGCTGATATCATTTGACTCTATCGAGGTATTTCGTCCGAATACGCAAGCCTGGGATCCCTCAGACAGCTTGCGTGCACTGGACTTGGTGCGAATCAGAGGGCGAGTCACAGGCGAGTCCGGTGCCACGGATACTTCGTTTGACGGAAGCGTGCGCATTCAGCTCTTTGATAAGAGCCAACTCAATACGATGCTCGACAACGACAACGTTGGCTACCAAACGGCTTATGCGTTTCGAAACCAGCGCGCCTACCAAGGCACCGTGGATGTGGAATCGGGCAGCTTTACCGCAGAATGGCGAATGCCACTTGATTTGGTACTGGATTGGGGTCGAGGCAAGTTGTCTGCCTATGCGGCGACGGACCAGCGGGATGCAGCCGGGGCGACGCAGCGCGTATTCCTTGGGGATTTAGCTCCGGATGCGCCACTTGATGCCACAGGTCCGGCGATTCGCGTATATATGGACGACACCAGTTTTGCTTCCGGCGGAATCACCGGTCCGAACCCGCTTGGCCTCGTGCGCTTGATGGATCCGAACGGAATCAACGCCTTGGGAACGGGAATTGGCCACGACCTCGTTGGCTTTTTGGACGAAGACTGGAGTACGCCACTCGTCATGAATGATCGCTACCAGGCCGACCCGAATACCTACCAGCGCGGAACGGCGACGTGGCCGTTCCAAAATCTGTCCGACGGACCGCACCGTTTTACGGTTCGGGCTTGGGACACCTACAATAATCCAAGCCAGTCGAGCGTTGACTTTACCGTGGTTTCGCGCGCACAACTTCAACTGGGAGCCGTCCGGCTCTTTCCCAATCCAAGTCCCGGGACCGTCCACTGGCAGGTCGAGCACAACGCGTCGGGCGACAGCCTCGCCGCATACTGGTCGGTGAGCGACGGTTCCGGCCGCGTGGTTTGGGCGCAGCAGTGGTCGGGATTGGCGACGTCTTCGGTGCTCACGGCTCCGGATTGGTTCGGAACAGACCCCAGCGGCCGCCCCCTACCCAACGGTTGGTACACTGCTCATGTAGTAGTGGTGCGCCCGAGCGATGGTCAGGTGGTGCGCGAAGCCGAACGATTAATCCTTTTACGCCCCTAGGGCGCACCTATATTTGCTCTTTACTTATGAAGAATTCCATTATCGCAGGCATTGGCCTCTTCACGCTGAGTGGCATGAGCGCCGCTGCACAGACCTTTTACGACCGACTTGAGGAGCTCAACGTGGTGACCAC
>DMDX01000057.1:0-2541 GCA_003451355.1 Cryomorphaceae bacterium | reverse complement strand
GGGGTATCGCTTCGCTACGCACTTTCAGATCTTGCTCAAGGCCAAGTTGTGGGTGGACAGCTCACCAAGGTGGGTCAAACGGTAGCGACCGACGTGAGTATGTTTTACCAAGGTGACGAGTTCAGCATGCCCGACGGCCAGCGCGGCCAGTGGGTGGGTGGACTTACCCTTTCGAACATCGGTGCGAAAATTCGCTACAGCGAGAGTGGTGCGGCGGACTTTATTCCGACCAACATGCGCGGCGGAGCGGGCTTTAACTGGACGTTGGACAAGTACAACCGCGTCAGCTTTTTGACCGACGTCAATAAATTGCTGGTTCCGACCCAACCCACACGTGACTTGCTCGATGCCGACAACGACGGCGACCGCAGTGAGATTATTGCCGGCAAGGATGATAATGTCGGGACAATCCAAGGAATTATCCAATCGTGGGATCCCTCTGCAAAACCCGACGGGTTTAGGGAACTGATGCGTGAATTCATGGTAAACGTGGGAACCGAATACTGGTACAACGAGCAGTTTGCCGTGCGTGCCGGATACCAGCACGAGGACGTAACCAAGGGCAACCGTCGCTTTTTCACCATGGGATTTGGCATTCGCTACAATTTGATTGGATTGGACTTTGCCTACCTCTTCCCGGCGGACCAAACGGTGCGTTCACCGCTTGAGAACACCATTCGCTTCAGTGCTTTGGTGGATTTGAACCAAATCATGAAGTAAGGGGTTAGTGTAGAAAATACGGATTCGAGTTACGCATTCGGAACCTACTTTTGCACCGCGCATTCAGGCGCTGATTCACTATGGCAAAAAAGAAGCTCACCAAAGAGGTTTACCTCAAGTGGTACGAAGACATGCTCTTCTGGCGCAAGTTTGAGGACATGACCTCGGCGCTCTACATTCAGCAGAAGATCCGCGGATTCCTTCACCTTTATAATGGTCAAGAGGCCGTACTTGCTGGATCACTTCTGGCGATGGAGCAGGGAGACAAAATGATCACTGCGTACCGCAACCACGTTCAGCCCATCGGCCTAGGTGTGGATCCCCGCAAAATCATGGCCGAGCTACTCGGCAAAGTGACGGGCACTTCGCGCGGTAAGGGTGGTTCGATGCACATGTTCTCAAAGGAGCACAACTTTTTTGGCGGCCACGGAATCGTGGGCGGTCAAATTCCGCTCGGAGCCGGCATGGCGTTCGCCGACAAGTACCTCGGTAAAAAGCACGTTACCCTGTGCTACATGGGCGACGGCGCAGTGCGCCAGGGATCGCTGCACGAAACCTTTAACATGGCAATGCTGTGGAAGCTTCCGGTGGTATTCATCGTAGAGAATAATGGCTACGCAATGGGAACTTCCGTGGAACGCACCGCAAACCACACCGACATCTACAAGTTGGGACTGGGCTACGAAATGCCGTGTGCACCCTTAGAAGGAATGGATCCTGCGGTCGTGTACGACGCGGTCTACGAAGCCGTAGAGTGTGCACGTCGTGGTGAAGGCCCAAGCTTCCTCGAAATTCGCACCTACCGCTACAAGGGCCACTCAATGTCTGATGCCCAGCACTACCGTACGAAAGACGAGGTTGCGGACTACCAAAAGATCGACCCCATCCTCACGGCGAAAGAGGTTATCGTTAAAAAGAAGTGGGCTACAGATTCCGAAATCCAAGCGATCGATGCGCGGGTGAAAGAACTCGTCGCGGAATGCGTTCAGTTTGCCGAGGAATCTCCGTACCCATCTGCCGAAGAGCTTTGGCAGCACGTCTACGTGGATCAAGATTATCCGTTTATTACCGAATAAGTTATGGCCTTAGTTATTACAATGCCCCGCTTGAGCGACACGATGACCGAAGGTGTCGTCGCGAAGTGGCATGCCAAATTGGGCGACGCCATCACTGAGGGCATGCTCCTCGCTGAAATAGAAACCGACAAGGCCACCATGGACTTCGAGGCCTTCCCGGGCCAAGAAGGTGTGCTTTTGCACATCGGGGTTCAAGAGGGTCAAACGGCCCCAGTTGATGCCATTTTGGCAATCTTGGGCGCGGCCGGCGAAGATGTTTCAGGACTGCTTTCGGGCGGAACCGCGGCGGCTCCCGCCCCCGCGGCTCCTGCGCCCGCTCCTGCGACTGAGGCGGCACCAGCACCTGCGGTTGTTGAGGCTACGGCTGTGGCTCCGGTGCCAGCGCCTGCTTCCGAGGTGGTTGCCTCAAGTGATGGTCGTGTAAAGGCTTCACCTTTAGCCCGCTCGCTCGCGAGCGACCTGGGCATGAACCTCGCTGGAATTCACGGAACGGGCGACGGAGGTCGCATTACGAAGCGTGATGTCGAGCTCGCTGCAGCTTCACCTGCCACGGCCCCAGCTGCCGGTGCAGCACAGGCTGCTGTGAACTACCCGAGCTCTGGACATACCGACACTCCGGTTTCGCAGATGCGCAAGACGATCGCCAAGCGTTTGGCTGAGTCCAAGTTTACAGCACCCCACTTTTACCTCACTGTAGCCGTAGACATGTCTGCGGCATCCGCAGCTCGGGCAGAAATCAATTCCG
>DMDX01000012.1 GCA_003451355.1 Cryomorphaceae bacterium | reverse complement strand
CTCGTCTACGCCGCCTTTCGCGAAGAAACCTTGGGCGTCACCACCACCTTCGTGGAATGGAGCACCATAGCGTTCCCCCTCTCACTCATACTCTTGGTCATTGCCTTTGCCGTGCTCAGCCGCAAGATGCCGTCGGTCGACCTCGGCGACCTCGAATGGCCCAAGCCCGCGCCCTGGACCTCAGGCGAAGTCCGTGTGGCACTGATCTTTAGCCTCACCGCCACCCTGTGGATGACCCGCCAATGGATCGAGCCCTTTGTGACGCCCTACGGCTGGTCCCTGCCCGACCAGGTCATCGGTTTGGCCGGAGCCCTCGCCATGTTTGCCATCCGCGACCGCCACGGCAACCCGCTGCTGCGCTGGAAGGACGGCCGCAAAATCGAATGGGGCATCCTCTTGCTCTTCGGAGGCGGGCTCTCCCTGGCCGCCGCCATGCAAGCCTCGGGATGGCTCGACGCCCTCCAATCCCTTTCGGACCACCCGCTCCCTGCGTGGGTTTGGATCTTTGCCTTCACGGCGATCGGCGTGTGGACCACCGAGCTCTTCAGCAACATGGCGTTGGTCAGCGGAACCTTGCCCATCGCCCTCGCCGTCGCCTCGGCTCAAGGGCTTGCCTTTGAGCAACTTGCCCTGCCCCTAACCATCGCAGCCAGCTGCGCCTTTATGCTCCCTATGGCGACTCCGCCTAACGCCATCGTGTTCAGCTCGGGCAAAATCACCGTCCCCTACATGGCAGGCCGTGGATTCTGGATGAACATCTGGGCCACCCTCGTGATTGGGCTGGCGTTTAGCTTGATGGGGCCGACGGGCTGATACGGGTCTACCGCAGTCTACTCCGACTGTTTTTGGTGAATAAGTAGCCTGACGACCACAATTTCGCGATCTGCTCTTTGTACGTATACTAAGGATCGGTACCGATCCACGGTTACTTTGTAAAAATTCCCGCAATCGCTTCGCATGCCTAGATTCGGAAACTTAGCTAACAGCGACAGCGAAGCCGTGATTCGGCGCTCAAAACGTGCTTGAGCCGCAGCCCCAAAGTTCTCTTGAATCCACAAAGCTTCTCGCTGCGTAGCCAACAAAACGGCTTTGTGAACCCTAACCTTCCACGCCACTACTTTTCACGAAGTGCATCCGTAAACTCTGACAGTGACATCAGGTTCTCTGGGGCGACGTCCTGCACAACCTGTTTGAGTTCGAATTGATCTCGTTCGGGTAACTCATTGATCGACCATGTGGGGCCAATTCGTTGGTACAAATCCACGACTTTATCGAATTCAGGGGTGGTGTTCACCCAGTTCGACACGGTGCTGCGCACAAATTGCTGGTATTCCATTTCTTCGTTGGTTAAATGAGACGGCAATTTGGGCATGGTCAGGGGCGCTAGTCGGTTGGTAAACGAATATAAGCATTTGCTGAAAATCCTAGCCAAAAGTCCTACTTTCGAACCACTACACCCGCTTCACGCACTTAAAACGAACCGAAATGCGTACCAACCTCGAAATCCTCAGCGACGCCTGGCAAGTACTCAAAGGCCAGCGTGGCTTAGCCCTCGGAACCCTCCTGGTCTACATTCTGATTGTGGGCACCCTCTCGTTCATCGACAGCGCCGCATCATTTGGCTTGATCCATTTAATTTGGTCGCCCACAGGTAGCTATCGGGTTAATGGCGGATTCCTTCAAATTCTTTGGTCGGGCGCGTTCAGTTTGGGTTCCGCCACATTCATGCTTAAGATTGTACGCCGAGCCAACCCTGATTTTGAAGACATTTTTTCAGGTTTTAATCGATGGAGTCGGGCCACTTGGACCTCAATCGTGTACCTCGTCCGACTGATTCTGTGGTACCTCCTACTCATCATTCCCGGAATCATCAAAACCTTTGCCTACGCACAAACGTGGTACGTGCTTTCTGACTACCCCGAGCTTACCGCCAACCAGGCCATCAACCGCTCTGAAGAAATGATGCAGGGCCACAAAATCAAGCTCTTCCTGCTTACGCTTTGGATACTTCTTCTCTTCCTGCTCAGTGTCATTACCCTATTCATCGGATTCTTTTGGATCGGCCCCTGGATCGCCGCCATTTCAGCTCAATTCTACACTGAAGTCAAGGCAGACTGGCTTCGCCGAAACGGAATTCACACGGAACCCACACCAACCGCAGAAGAAGCCGGCGAATAGCCAACGAGCTAATCTCAGCTAACCTCGCCAACCTCGCCACCCTTGCTAAAACACCTCCTACCCCACGACGGACGCCCCGGGCACCAGCCCGAGCTCGACGGATTCCGTGGGCTCGCGGTGGCCATTGTACTGCTGGCGCACAGCAGCAACGCGGGCTACCCCCTCTTTGGCGTCTTGGACTTTTACCACTACGGAAGCGTCGGCGTCTACCTCTTCTTTGTTCTGTCGGCCTACCTGATCGACCGTCAAATCATCAATGCGCTCGAAATGGGCCATGCGAACCTCGGATTTTGGATCCGATTCGCCCTTCGGCGCGTACTGCGCATCTACCCGCTCTACCTCGTGGCCCTGCTGCTCAACTGGGCGCTTTCGGCCCGAGGGCTTCCGAGCCCCATTCATAGTGCTTCAGACGTACTACGCCACCTCGCCCTGCTCGAGGGTCGGCAGGTCTTTTGGACCATCCCCGTCGAATTTCTCTACTACATCCTTTCACCGCTGGTACTGGTCATTCTTTGGCCGCTCTACCGAAGGCGGCCGGTGCTGGCCATCGCGGTCTTGAGTACCGCCCTGGCGAGCCTGTGGTACCTGCGGCTGCAGCACGTTGCGATGCCCATCTTCTTGCGCTTCCTGCCGGTTCTCGGCTGCGGAACCCTTTTGGCCCTCACCCAACGCCGCCTGCGCCTTCCGGGCGGAATCGGGCTCGCCCTGCTCGCCCTCATCCTCACGACGGTTCCGACCATCGCACGACTCATCTACGGAACCTCTTCGTTTCACGGACACAGCTTCACCCTTGCCTACGGAATCGCCTGGGCCCTCATCCTCTACCAGTCGCTTAACCACGAAATCGCGCTCTCGGCCCTCGGTCGGTGGCTGCCGCTTCGCGCCCTTGGCGCCCTCAGCTTTAGCGTCTACCTTCTTCACAAGCCCGTGCTCGCCCTCGCCCAGCACTACCTGCCTGATCCTTGGGTCTTGCCCGCATTCTTGGCCGGAACCCTTGCGGTCTCCCTCCTCACCTATACCTTCGTAGAACGGCCATTGGCCCAACTGAAATTCCGACCATGAATCCCAAAATCCTTCGCGGCCTCGTGTGGCTATCCGCCTCATTCCCCTTTATGTTTGGCGGACCCGCATTCTTCTACTGGGTCGCCGGACCCGCCCTTCAAGAGGGCAATTGGATTCCTGCGGCATTCATCGTCACCGCCATGTTTGTGGGCGTCGGAGTCCTCGTGCGCGGAATCGGAATCCTCCTCGACGGCTTCTTTGGTCGCTAACTAGCTGCACGCAGCTAGTAGCTAGCTACTTGCAACTCGTTAAAATACAAAAAGCCACCGGCTTGCGCCGGTGGCTTTCACATTTCTAAACCTTCGATTAGGCTTGTCCCGTGGGTCCGCCGAAGTGAATCGGCATTCCGGGTAGTTCCGTATCCGCAACCTCACCATGCGTGGCTTCGTAGCGGCTCACATTGTCTGCGAGCGCGCGCACCAAGCGCTTGGCATGCTGCGGAGTCAAGATAACCCGAGACTTCACCTTTGCCTTCGGCAAGCCGGGCATCATCTGGATGAAGTCCACCACGAACTCGCTGTTCGAGTGGTTGATAATGGCCAGATTGGAATAAATCCCATCAGCCATCTCGGGCGAAAGCTCAATCTGAAGTTGGTTCGGATCCTGATCGCTCACTACTCCGCTGCTTCAATATCGACTGACTTCGTTGCCATCATGTGGTCGTACTCGTCTTTGTTGCCCACCACGGAATCGTAGTAGTGCTTTAATCCGGTACCCGCAGGAATGCGGTGACCCACAATCACGTTCTCTTTAAGACCCTCGAGGCCGTCGCTCTTACCAGCGATTGCCGCTTCGTTAAGGACTTTGGTCGTCTCCTGGAACGATGCCGCAGAAACCCACGACTTCGTCTGAAGCGATGCCCGCGTGATACCCTGAAGTACCAGCTTGGCCGTAGCCGAGCGTGCGTCACGTGCCTCCACCAATGCCTTATCGGAACGCTTCAGCAGCGAGTTCTCGTCGCGGAGCTGGCGTGAGGTAATCATTTGACCTTCTTTGAGGTTCTCGCTGTCGCCAGCGTTAACCACCACTTTCTTGTCAAATACGCGGTCGTTCTCTTGGATAAAATCACCGAGGTGCTCGTAGTGTCCCTCGAGGAACATGGTGTCACCACCGTCCGCGATTTCCACCTTGCGCATCATCTGGCGAACAATCACTTCAAAGTGCTTGTCGTTGATTTTCACACCCTGCAAACGGTAAACTTCTTGAATCTCGTTCACCAAGTACTCCTGCACCGCAGTAGGACCTTGAATCGCGAGAATGTCTGCCGGAGAAATAGCTCCGTCGCTCAGCGGTGAACCCGCACGCACGAAGTCGTTCTCTTGAACCAGAATTTGCTTGCTCAAATTGATGAGGTAGCGACGCTGCTCTCCGGTGCGGCTCTCGATTACGATCTCGCGGTTACCGCGCTTAATCTTACCGTACGAAACCGTTCCGTCAATTTCAGCGACCACCGAAGGATTCGACGGGTTACGGGCTTCAAAAAGTTCCGTCACACGGGGCAGACCGCCCGTAATGTCACCTGATTTTGCTCCGCGGCGTGGAATCTTCACAAGCACCTTACCGGCCTTGATCTCCTCGCCTTCGTCGACCATGAGGTGGGCACCCACCGGCAAGGTGTAGTGCTTGATCTCCTCACCCTTCTTAGTCAAGATTTGAATCATCGGCACCAACTTCTTGTTGCGCGCATCGCTGATTACCTTGTCTTGGAAGCCAGTCTGTTCGTCAATCTCAACCTTGTAGCTCAGACCTTGAACGATATCTTGGTATCCAACCACACCGGCAAATTCAGAGATGATTACGGCGTTGTAGGGATCCCACGAACACAGCGAGTCACCCTTGGCCACTTTCTGGCCGTGCTTCACTACAAGGTTTGAACCATAGGGCACGTTACCCGTCATTACCGAAATTCCGGTCTTAACATCAACGATGCGAAGTTCGCCCGTACGTCCGATGACGATGGTCGATAGTGTGCCGTCCGCTCCCTCACCCTCAACAGTGCGAACCTCGTCGAGTTCGACAATTCCGTCAAATTTGGCGATTAAGTTGTTGACCTCAGAAATGTTACCAGCCGTACCACCCACGTGGAAGGTACGTAGGGTCAACTGAGTTCCCGGCTCACCGATTGACTGAGCGGCGATAACACCAACTGCTTCACCCATCTGGACACCCTTAGCTGTAGCCAAGTTGCGGCCATAGCATTTCGCACAGATTCCGCGCTTGCTTTCGCATGTCAGCGCTGAACGAACTTCAACCATTTCAACAGGTGAAGTTTCAATCTTACGGGCAGCATCGTCAGAAATCATTTCACCGCGTGCTACGTAAACCTCACTCGTAAGTGGGTCAATAACATCCTGCAGCGATACACGACCGGTAATTCGCTCAAACAAAGTCTCTACAATCTCCTCATTTTTACGAAGTGATGTAACCTCAAGTCCGCGAAGCGTTCCGCAGTCGACCTCGTTGATGATTACATCCTGAGCGACGTCGTGCAGACGACGAGTCAGGTAGCCGGCGTCGGCCGTCTTCAAGGCCGTATCCGCCAGACCCTTACGGGCACCGTGCGTCGAGATGAAGTACTCTAGGATCGAAAGACCTTCCTTAAAGTTCGAGATAATCGGGTTTTCAATGATCTCTCCACCTCCTGAACCCGACTTCTGCGGCTTGGCCATCAGACCACGCATACCCGAAAGCTGGCGAATCTGCTCTTTAGAACCTCGCGCACCTGAATCAAGCATCATGTAGATCGGATTGAAGCCCTGACGGTCGTTGATGAGCTGGCTCATCGCGGCCTGCGTCAAGCGGGCATTGGTATTCGTCCATACGTCAATGACTTGGTTGTAGCGCTCGTTGTTCGTGATCAGACCCATGTTGTAGTTGCCCAAAATGGCTTCTACTTCTTCGTTGGCCTCTTTGATCAGTGAATCCTTTGCTTCCGGAACCGTAATGTCACCCAACGAGAACGACAGACCACCACGGAATGCAGTGCTGTATCCAAGGTTCTTGATGTCGTCAAGGAACTTCGCCGTCGTCGGAACGTCGGTCTTCGTCAAGATGCGCGCGATGATGTCGCGAAGCGCCTTCTTGGTCAACAGTTCGTTGATGTACCCAACGGTCTCAGGAACTACTTTGTTGAACAGTACGCGGCCCACCGAAGTCTCGATAAGCTTTGTCACCAGTTCACCTTTCTCGTTCTGTACCCGAGCACGAACCTTGACCACGGCACCAAGCTCTACGCGGCGCTCGTTAAAGGCAATCGTTACCTCTTCAGCAGAGTAGAACGTCATACCCTCTCCCATCACTGGGTCACCAGGCAAGTTGCGCTTGGGCTTGGTCATGTAGTACAGACCCAATACCATGTCTTGTGACGGAACCGTAATCGGCGATCCGTTGGCAGGGTTCAAAATGTTGTGCGAAGCAAGCATCAAGATCTGCGCCTCCAAAATGGCTGCAGGTCCGAGTGGCAAGTGCACGGCCATTTGGTCACCGTCAAAGTCAGCGTTGAAGGCCGTACAGGTCAATGGGTGCAGCTGGATGGCCTTGCCCTCGATCATACGCGGCTGGAACGACTGGATACCCAAACGGTGGAGCGTCGGAGCTCGGTTCAAAAGGACGGGATGGCCCTTCATTACGTTCTCAAGAATGTCCCAAACAACCGCTTCGCGCTTGTCGATGATTTTCTTTGCCGACTTCACCGTTTTCACGATTCCGCGCTCAATGAGCTTGCGAACGATAAACGGCTTGTAGAGTTCCGCGGCCATATCCTTTGGAAGGCCACACTCGTGCAGCTTCAAGTCAGGTCCAATAACGATTACCGAACGCGCAGAGTAGTCCACACGCTTACCCAAAAGGTTTTGGCGGAATCGACCCTGTTTGCCCTTCAGGCTGTCGCTCAGCGACTTCAGTGGGCGGTTGCTCTCGGTCTTCACAGCACTCGCCTTGCGGGTGTTGTCAAACAAGCTGTCAACAGACTCCTGAAGCATACGCTTCTCGTTGCGAAGGATGACCTCAGGCGCCTTGATTTCAAGCAAGCGCTTCAAACGGTTGTTGCGGATAATTACCCGGCGGTACAGATCGTTCAAGTCGCTGGTCGCAAAACGGCCACCGTCCAAGGGTACGAGCGGACGTAGCTCGGGTGGAATCACCGGAACTACTTTTACAATCATCCACTCAGGCTTGTTCTCCATGCGCTCATTGGCCTCTTTCATGGCCTCTACGACCTGAAGGCGCTTGAGGGCCTCTTGCTTGCGCTGCTGCGAAGTCTCGCGGTCAGCTTGGGCACGAAGCTCAAACGAAAGGGCCGGAAGATCCAGACGCTGAAGCAGCATGTACAGGGCCTCAGCACCCATCTTGGCGATGAACTTATTGGGATCGTGGTCCTCGAGGTACTGGTTGTCTTGGGTCGGCAGGCGATCCAATGCATCCAGGTACTCTTCTTCGGTCAAGAATTGCAAGCGGGTAAACGGATTTCCATCCGCGTCCGTGGCAAGTCCCGTTTGAATGACGATGTAGCGCTCGTAGTAGATGATCATGTCGAGCTTCTTGGTCGGGATTCCGAGCAAGTAGCCGATTTTGTTCGGAAGCGAACGGAAGTACCAAATGTGCGCAACAGGAACCACGAGGCTGATATGGCCTACGCGCTCACGGCGAACTTTCTTCTCGGTTACCTCTACGCCACAACGGTCGCACACGATGCCCTTGTAGCGAATGCGCTTGTACTTTCCGCACGCACATTCGAAGTCCTTTACAGGACCAAAAATGCGCTCACAGAACAGACCGTCACGCTCGGGCTTGTGGGTCCGGTAGTTGATGGTCTCTGGCTTCAGGATTTCTCCGCTCGACTTCTCGAGCAGGAACTCTGGCGACGCCAGGCTAATGGTGATTTGATTGAAGCTACCTGTCGGAGCTTGTTCGTACTTTCTCATGTTCTTGTGAATTCGTCGTGATTCTAAATCCTTAGTCCAATGTTACTTTCAAGGCGAGGCCTTGAAGTTCATGGAGCAGTACGTTAAACGACTCCGGAATACCTGGTTCTGGCATCCGATCGCCTTTGACTATCGCCTCGTAGGTCTTCGCGCGGCCTACGACGTCGTCAGACTTCACCGTAAGGATTTCGCGAAGGATGTTCGACGCACCAAATGCCTCGAGCGCCCAAACCTCCATCTCACCAAAGCGCTGGCCACCAAATTGGGCCTTACCGCCGAGCGGCTGCTGGGTAATGAGCGAGTACGGTCCAATCGAACGTGCGTGCATCTTATCGTCAACCATGTGGCCGAGCTTGAGCATGTAGATGATACCTACCGTGGCTTT